>JAMCVK010000003.1 GCA_023475225.1 Chloroflexota bacterium | reverse complement strand
CAGTTTCGCTGCCGAAGGCAACTAAGGCCAGTCCTTGGCGGCCTGCAGCTAATCATCCTTGGCGTAGGCAGGTAATGGTGACAAAATCACTGAACAATTAGGGTGACATTTTCACTGGACAACAACATTGAGCCCAAGATTGCAAACGATGACCCCTTTTTGTTATACTCGCCGCTGGAATCAGGAGTAGCAAATGAGACCCAGAGGAGAAGCGAGACCTTTATTCCGGCGTAGCCTTCGTTATTACGCTCAGGTCGCCTGTGTCCTGGTGGCTTTAGTATTGCTGGGCAACGCCATCTGGCGCCTTCCCGTTTCATCTTACAACTCCTCGCCCAAGGTCGAACCAGCCCCCTTGCGCACCATCCCGGATACAGATGTCAACCCTTATGGGGCTAATTTCTTCTTGCATCAGGAAGTTGAGCCCTGGAAGGTGGAGAAGACCCTTCAGATGGCTAAGGAGGCGGGCATCGGTTGGGTAAAGCAACAGTTCCCCTGGGAGGACATCGAGTTGCAGAAGGGGAACTTTTGGGATGAACGCTCAGGCAAGAGCACCTGGGAGAAATATGATCGTATTGTTGCCCTTGCCCAAAAATATGGACTGAAGATCATTGCTCGTCTCGACCGTCCACCGGCGTGGACGCGCAAGGATAACACTTTGAGAGAGGCTCCACCAGACAATTTTGAGGACTATGGTGACTTCGTCTATACAGTGGTCAAGCGCTACAAGGGCAAGATCAGCTACTACCAGCTGTGGAACGAGCCTAACATCTATCCTGAATGGGGCAATCAACCAGTGGATCCAGCCGCCTATGTGCGTCTCCTCCGCATCGGCTATGAGCGTGCCAAGCAGGCCGATCCCAATGTCCGTATCCTCAGCGCACCTCTGGCCCAGACGCTGGAACAATCGCCAATGAATATGTCTGAGTTGACCTATCTCGAGAAGATGTATGAAAATGGCGCAAAGGACTATTTTGATATCCTTTTTGCCAACGCCTATGGCTTCTCCTTCCCCCCGGATGCTCCACCAGACCCGCATGTCCTGAACTTCGCTCGGGTGGCCCTACTGCGTGAGATCATGGTGCGTCACGGCGATGCCAACAAGGCCATCTGGTTTAATGAGTTCGGCTGGAATGCCTCACCGGAGACCTTCCCGCCGGAGAAATTGAAGTGGGGCAGGGTAACAGAACAGCAACAGGCAGCCTATACCATCGCGGCCATCGAGAAGGCTCGGTCGGAGTGGAATTGGGCCGGCGTGTTTTGCATCTGGTACTTCCGGCAGGATGGACATATGCATCCCGATCGCTCTGACTACTATTTCCGTATGGTTGATGTGGGCTTCACGCCTCGTTTACTTTACGGTGCTGTAAAAAGTAAGGCTCCGGCCCTGAGGGTGGCCACGGTTGGTGACTATCAGGAGAGCAATCCGGCCCTGGTGAGTGAGGGTTCCTGGCAATACATAGCAGATCCCAGGGCCAGTGGCCAGGGCTTGCTGATCGGGCGTAACGTCGGAGATAGTGTGACCATCGCCTTCAAGGGTAGTGAGATCTCCCTAATTGTGTTGAAGGATCCCAACTCTGCCCTCTTAACCGCTACCTTGGATGGGCGTGAATGCAATCGTCTCCCCAGGGATGAACAGGGTCGTTCCCAGCTAGATCTTTACAGCCCCACTGCCCAGTGGCAAGTGAGGGTGCCCATCGCCAGCGACTTACCAGACGGGGAGCATAGATTGCGTCTAATGATTGCTGGGCCAGGAGGGGCTGGCCCAGGCAGTCGTCAGCCTATAGGCAGTGGTACTATCTCTGGCATCGATGGTTTTAGCGTCCGTGAAACGCCTAAGTCGCTCTGGCTGAATCTTGGCCCCCTCCTTGCCGGGGCAGTGGCCTTTCTGGTAGCTGCCGGTTTGCTCTGGCGAAGGGGCAAACCTCCAGCCATCGCGAACCATCGGAAAGATGAGGGGCGGGAGACAGAGTGACCGGGCGAACGGTATTGGCCCGAGTCCAGGGAATGGCTGGAGGTTTGCCCCTTTATGGTCTTAATCGCGGAGCTACAGCGACGCTGGCAACGTCTACCTGAAGGGTCACGTCAGGTGGCCATGGGCGGAGCCATGGCGCTGTCCATCGCTGTTTACTATTTTGCCCCCACGCTCGCCCTCCCTTTACTTGGTGGCTTGCTCTTCATTGTCCTGGCCTATGGGCACCTTGAGTGGGGTTTAGTGTTCACTATTTTCGCCATCCCCTTCTATTTATTGCCCCGACATTTTGGTTCCTTGTCATTCTCCGCGGTGGAGTTTCTCGTTCTGGCTTGTTTTGCTGCCTGGCTCATCCGCTCACTGGAGAATGGGGATTTAAGAAGAGCACTCTCCGCCTCGCTGACAGGATTTGGTTTACCAGCCCTACTCTTCGTACTCATCGGCTTTGGCTCATTGCTGGTCTCGGAGAGGTTACGAGAAAGCGTGCGGGAGCTGCGAACGGTGATTCTCGAGCCGGTCCTACTTTATTACCTGCTTCGCCAGGCGAGAGATGGGCGGCGCTGGATCCTGCGCTGGTCTGAGGCCTTGCTACTGGCCGCTGTGGTGGTAGCGCTGGTTGGTCTCTATCAGTATCTATTCACGCAAGATGTCATTACAGCTGAGGGGGTGCGCCGCATCAGGGCCGTATATGGTTCGCCGAACAACGTAGGGCTCTTTCTCGGTCGTCTTGTTCCCCTGGCTGGATGTCTGGCTCTATTTGCGGGGCGGCGCCGTCTGCTGTATACTCTGGCCACGGTGGTGATGTTGCTCTGTCTCGTCTTGACCTTCTCTCTGGGGGCATGGCTGGCCGTACTTGTCGCAGCTATATTTATCGCCTTTGTGGTGAAAGGTAAACGGGCCGTTCTCCCTGTTGGGATGGGCGTGGCCGCGGTGGCCTTGGGTCTGCTTCCCCTGGCTCAGGTAGAGCGCATTCGCTCTCATCTACAACTGGGGGAGGGAACGACTTTTCTGCGCTTGCAGCTCTGGCAGGCCGCGGTGAATATGGTCAAAGACCACCCACTATTCGGCATTGGTCTAGATAATTTTCTTTACCGATATCGTGAACATTATCGTTTGCCTGAGGCCTGGCAGGAGCCGAACATTTCTCATCCGCATAATCTTATCTTGGATTATTGGCTTCGCCTGGGATTACCCGGACTGATCGTAGGCGTTTGGTTGTTGGTCAGATTCTTCAGTCGTGGGCTGCGCCTCTATCGCCGATTGAATGAGGCTACTCTGAAGGCCTTGATGCTGGGATTGTTGGCCGGCATGGTTGATTTTGTGGTACACGGCATGATCGATAACTCTTACTTCCTGGTCGACCTAGCCATGATTTTCTGGTTCAGTTTGGCCATCGTCGATATTATGGAGAGAGCACAAGGAGGAAGCAGGGCGTGAAGATATTAGTGACCGGTGGTGCGGGTTTTATCGGCTCACATCTTTGTGAAAAACTTCTGAAAGAAGGACACGATGTTGTTTGTGTCGATAATCTGATCACGGGTAGTATGGCTAATATCAGCCACTTAATATCTCAGCCGGGATTCGAATTTCTCTTTCACGATGTTACGCAACCACTCGATTTGGAGACCGAAGCGATCTTTCATTTGGCCAGCCCGGCCAGCCCACCGGGGTATTTGAATTACCCTCTGGAAACCTCGCTGGTCAACAGCCTGGGCACCTATCTCCTGTTAGATCTAGCTAAGCGCCACCAAGCTAAATTCCTTCTCGCTTCTACCTCAGAGGCCTATGGCGATCCCCTCGAGCATCCCCAGCGGGAGGATTATTGGGGCAACGTCAATCCGATCGGTCTACGGAGCTGTTATGATGAGAGCAAGCGTTTTGCCGAATCGCTTACGATGACTTACGTTCGTCAGTTCGACCTGGACGCACGCATCATTCGTATCTTCAACTGTTATGGCCCTCATTCCGACCCGAATGATGGACGTGTTGTGCCGAACTTTGTTACTCAAGCGCTTAAAGGGGAGCCAATCACCGTATATGGTTCAGGTATGCAGACGCGTAGTCTCTGCTATATCTCCGATATGGTAGAGGGGATATGGCGGGCTATGTTCACTGAGGGTACGAAGGGGCAGGTCTATAACCTGGGCACGCCTGAAGAGCATACGGTCCTGGAATTCGCTGAGCTGATTAAACGTCTCTGCATCTCTGACTCGCCGATCATTTTTTTGCCGCTCCTCAGCGAGGATGACCCAGTACGGCGCTGTCCGGATATAAGCAAAGCCAGAGAACAGTTAGGCTGGGAGCCCAAATTAGGACTTAAAGAAGGGCTGGAAAAGACTATCGCCTGGTTTCAGGTCAGGTTGACTGCTCCCTTAGAGGAAAAGCGGTGAGAGCTGATAGTGTGGTAGATCGCGGCTATCAGACCTTTTGGCGCGGGGAAGGGTTAACCAATATAGCTGTGGTGGCCTTGACGATGAGCACCGCCCTGGCCATCGCCTGGCTACCGTTGAGCCTCGCGGCCATCTTAGTTATCGGGATAACGTTATCCTTATTGGTGCTAATCCGGTTGGAGTTCGGCTTCTGGCTACTCCTTTTTGCTGTACCCTTCGCCTCTCTCAAGGAGGTAGAGCTGGCTGGCTTTCAGCTCAACGCTATGGAGCCGCTGGTTATTCTCCTTGTCGTCTCCTGGCTGGCCAGGATGGTGGCCGAGCGAGAGATTCATCTGATCGCACCACCGCTTTTCATCCCTTTACTGTTGCTTATCGCTGCGCTTACAATCTCTGTGGGACAAGCGGTTTCCCTGGCAGCAAGCCTGAAGGAGATGTTAAAGTGGTTAGAGCTGCTGGCCGTATATTTTCTCCTAAGTAACACCCTTAAGGATAGAGGACAGCTCTCCAGGATACTAGTTGTTCTCCTGGCAGCTGGCTCGCTGGAGGCTCTGGTTGGCTTTTACCAGTTCTTCGGCCAGGTGGGGCCGCCGAGCTTCGCACTGGGCCGTTTTATGCGGGCCTATGGCACCTTTGCCCAGCCCAATCCCTTCGCCGGTTATCTGGGGATGATCATCCCGATCGCTCTCAGCCTGGCCCTGCTTTCTTTGCGACGCACCACAGCAGCAAGATCCTGGCCCTCTCCTCTTCGGTTGCTCTCTTGGATTGGGCTTGTCCTTTTAGGTGGGGCGGTGATGATGAGCCTATCGCGGGGGGCCTGGCTTGGGTTAGCTGGGGCGGTCGTCCTTATGAGTGCCCTGGCCAGCCGTCGAACCTTTATCCTGCTGCTGATCGCGCTTCTCCTGTTGGCTATCGTCCTGATGCTCGGTGCCTTCAACTTATTGCCTGCTCAACTGTTACAGCGGATCGAGAGCATAACCTCTTCCCTCAGTATTTTTGACGCACGCCAGGTGCTGCTAACGCCGCAAAATTGGGCTGTTGTGGAGAGGATGGCTCACTGGCAGGCTGCGTGGGAGATGTTTCAGACGAACCCGCTGTTCGGGGTCGGTGTAGGCAATTATGTCATTGTTTATCCCCATTATGCCTTACCAGGGTGGGCTGACCCCCTTGGACATGCCCATAATTTCTATTTAAATATGGCGGCGGAAGCTGGGCTGCTGGGGCTCGGTGCTTATCTGTTATTTGTGGTATCCTGTTTCTGGCATGCTTGGCGGGTTCTCGGCCGCTACGTGGTGAGCAGTGACTATTCTCTGGAGAGGGCCACATTGCTTGGCCTTCTGGGCGCTCTGGCTGTCGTCTCGCTCCATAATGGCTTTGATAACCTTTACGTACATGGAATGAACGTTCAAATAGCCATAATGCTGGGCATGGTCTCGGCTCTTGGGCTAAGGGTGAGATCAGACAGACTGGAAGAGGGTTCGACTGGACCTTTTTCTGAAAGGGATTGCTAGATCATAAGGAAGGGAAGGATAGTTTTAAGATCAACGAGGAAGTTAACAAGCAAGCGGTTGGGACTGATATTATGCCTGAAAATGGGGAGATACTGACAGGGGAGGTCTCCCTAGAGAGACGCTTCTTTAACCTGCAGACCTTGGTCTCCTTTCTGCTCGCTTTCGCTATCATCTATTTTATGTTGACGAAGATCAATATTGACCTTCGAGAGACGGTCGAGAACATCAAGCGAGCGAACTGGCTCTTTTACCTCTTGGCCTTTCTTATCTACTACTCGAGCTTCCCAGTGCGGGGCTTACGCTGGCGCTTGCTGTTGCGTAACGTCGGCTTCCGCAGAGCAGCGGGCATTCGTCTTCCCTCGATACTAGGACTGGCGGAGATCATCTTTCTCTCCTGGTTCGCTAACTGCCTGGTGCCGGCCAAGCTGGGGGATGCCTACCGTGGTTATTTGTTGAAGCGCAACGCAAGGGTCTCTTTATCAAAGACGCTGGGCACTATTCTGGCCGAGCGGATGTCCGATATGGTTGTTCTATTTATCATGCTAGCCTTGGCCGGGCTGAGCCTTTTTGGGGGTAAGGTTCCCGCACCCGTGATGACCATCTTCTTGGCAGGGTTGGTCCTTGTAGTCCTTATTGTGTTGGCCGTTCTGGTGATGAAGTCTTGCGGTGGGCTGGTACAACGGCTATTGCCGGCGCGGGTTAAACCAATTTATGGTCGTTTTGAGGAAGGCACGCTGCTCAGTTTCCAAAACATGCCCTTGCTGTTATTGCTCACGGTAGTGGTCTGGCTGCAAGAGAGCGCCCGTATGTGGTTCATTTGTCTTTCTTTGGGGTTATCGGCTATTGGGCTCTCTCCGGTAATCTTTATGGCCCTCGGTGGTGCTATCCTGACCACTCTACCGATCACGCCGGCTGGGTTGGGGCTGGTAGAGTCGGCCACTGTTGGTGTTCTTTTGTTGCTCAACAACCTGGGGGCAGTGCACGGGATAGATGAAAATGTCGCCGCCTCGGTGGCCATCTTGGATCGAACGCTCAGCTATTGGAGTCTGATAGTGTTCGGTTTGCTGGTCTATTTGCTAAGCAAGAAGAAGTGAGGGGCGCTTGCGCATAGGAATCGACTACACGGCGGCTGTGAATCAGGGTGCAGGTATCGGACGTCACGTTCGCAGCCTGGTTTCGGCCATCGCCGAGAACGATTCGCAGAATGAATATGTCCTGTTCTACGGCTATCGCGGAGAGAAGAGACCGGGTCCATTTTTGGGCGGGCGCCCCAATTTCCAAGAGAAGGCGATCCGGCTATCTGATCGGACCCTGACGATAATCTGGCATCGCTTGGGGTTACCCTTGCCTCTAGACCTACTCATCGGGCGGGTCGATGTGTTTCATTCCCCAGATTTTGTTCTACCGCCGTTGCGTTCTGGGGCTAGGGTTCTCACCATCCACGATCTTTCCTTCCTCTTATTTCCGGAATATCACGATGAAGGGCTGCGAACTTACCTCGAAAGGGCCGTGCCGGCCTCGTTGACTCGAGCAGATCAGATCGTGGCCGTATCAGAGAATACCAAGAATGATCTTATCTGTTTGCTGGATGCTCCGCCAGACAGGGTAGAGGTCGTTTACAATGGCTTAGATGAGCGGTTTGCACCGGTGAGAGATGCCTCAACCCTATCCGATGTGCGCAAGCGCTGTCGACTCGAAGCCCCCTTTATCCTGAACGTGGGGACTATCGAACCGCGGAAGAACCTGAGCCGCCTCATCCAGGCCTACGCCGAGCTCCTGGGGGAACCAGGGTTCGAGCACCAGTTAGTTATCGCTGGCAAAAGAGGCTGGCTGTACGATGAGATTTTTGACAAAGTAGATGAGCTGGGCCTATCCAAGAAGGTGCGCTTTTTGGGTTACGTGCCGGAGGAGGATCTTCCAGCTCTGTACAGCCTGGCTGATCTCTTTGTTTTCCCCTCCCTTTATGAGGGGTTTGGCCTGCCTCTCTTAGAGGCTATGGCTTGTGGTACGCCTGTCATTGCCTCTACTAGCTCAGCCCTGCCGGAGGTAGTCGGCGATGCTGGATTACTGGTCAAGCCTACCGATGTTGCAGGGCTAGCAGAGGCGATGGGTAGGACCCTGAGTGATAGGGATCTGAGGCAGGATATGGTCAGAAAGGGACTAGAAAGGAGCAAGCGGTTTACCTGGCGGGGGGCGGCGGAGAAGATCTTGCGCATCTACCAGCGCGCTTTTGAGAGGAGCTAGGAGTTGCGCATCGGGCTCAACGCCTATTTTTGGCGTCAACCATTGACCGGCAGCGGTCAGTATACCCGGAATCTACTGCGGGCACTCTCCAGGATTGATCAGTTCAATGACTATATCATCTTTCATCCCGCTGATGGCGGCGACCTCGGGCCATTGCCGGCTAATTTTCGCCGCTATCAGGTTGGTGGTCTCCTATCCTGGCTTCCTGAAGACCCGCTTAAGGTTTGGCTGGAACAGGTGAGTTTGCCCATCGCTGCCTATCAGGCAGGGCTGACCCTCGTTCATTACCCCTATCTTGCTGCACCCCTGCTCTCCACGTGTAAAGTAGTGGTTACCATCCATGATCTTATCCCCTTACTCCTCCCTTTTTATCGAGGTCGCACCGCAGTGCGTTTGTATACTCAACTAGTTTCCCTGGCGGCCAAGAGGGTGGCTATGGTCATCGCGGATTCTGAATGTTCCAAAGCCGATATTCAAAGGCTGCTGGGGATACCAGCTGAGCGCATCAGGGTAATTTATTTGGCCGCCGATGAGTGCTTCCGGCCGGTTGATGCTGCTGACGAGGCAGCTCGTCTGCGCCAGAAGTATCACCTAGATGGGGATTTCTTTTTATATGTCGGTGGCTTCGACTACCGGAAAAACGTGAATCGACTCATCGAGTCTTTTGCTGCTCTTAAGCGTTGGAATGGAAGAGAGGATAAGCTCGTCCTTGTAGGGCAGATTGGGACAGAAAGCACCCTTTTCCCAGACCCCCGCCTCGCTGTGCGCCACTTCGGCCTGGAGGACAGGGTTCAGCTCCTCGGCCTGGTGCCTGAGGAAGATATGCCAGCCCTCTATGCAGCGGCCACGGCCCTCATCTACCCCTCACTATATGAAGGGTTTGGTCTGCCACCACTGGAGGCGATGGCTTGTGGCACACCAGTCATCTGTTCAAGTGCTTCCTCGCTGCCGGAGATAGTTGGTGAAGCGGCTCTTATGGTAGACCCGACCGATACGGCGGCCTTAACGCAAGCGATGCGCGCTATCTTGAGCGATTCGGAGCTGCGCACCTCTCTGCGCCGACGTGGTCTGGAGAGGGCCAGCCTGTTCAGCTGGGAGAAAACGGCTCGCCAGACCCTGGCCGTTTATGAGGAAGTCGGCCAGGAACGGTGAGTTAGATCACCATCGTGCTATGCCTGGTTAGAGTTGTCCCACCATCTAGCGAAGCGGTGTTCGCCAGGTCGCCTTGGCCGAGAAATGTGTGTTTCCTGCGGTCTATACTCTTGCTCTGTCTTGCGGCCTTATTAATCCAGCTCGTTCAGTTCCTTAACTATGATGTCGGGGTCAAGACCGTGCATCATAGCCCCAAAGGATATGGACTCCATGCGCATGCCTGGGCAAGTGAAGCAGCCTGAACCGAAATACTTCTCGATCACCTTCTCTGCCCCAGGATGAGCCTTCAGCACGTCACCAATGATCATATCCTTGTTAAAACGGGTTTTGGTTTCAGCCATCGTCGATCCGTTCTCCTTTCCACCAAAATTCCTTACGGTTGTCTCTTAAGCTAAGGTTCTCCACATGTTGTATACAAAGAGATATATTGATATAGTCAGGATGGCCCCAAAAATGGCCAGTAACACGGTGAATTCCCCCAGGGGTTGATAAGCGCCAATGCCCATAAGCAGGAGCATCCCGATCAAGCCGACGTTAGCCAGTAAGAACTGCACCCAAGCAAGTCCCTCGCTGTACAAGGGCCTGCCCCGGAAGCGCGGGAGGATGTGGTAGGCCACACCGAAAATGAGAAACATCACGAATCCAACCAGGTTTAGATGGGCATGTACCGTTCGCAAGAGGCGCGTCTGCGGGATGATGAAAAAGAGCGCTCCTAAAGTGACCCCTATAACCAGATAGACCATACCAGCCATAATGAATCCCATCGTTGTCTTACTCATAGTCCTTTATCCCCTTTTCTTTAAGTAACGAATCATTCTGGGGTTAATGAGCCCCGTGGATAACTCGTGGTAAGCAGGAGGCACATACCCACGTCTCCTGTCCCTGGTATTCGCCACGAAGTAAGAGTCGATCTTCGCTTGTTGCCCCGCAGATGAGGCAGCGCTTTGTATCCCCAGCGCTCTCCGGGGTTGGTTGATTGTTCGACATAACTATCTCCTTTTCGTTATGATTTTTGCAACAAAGGACTGAACCAGGGCAGCGTAGGCCTCAGATTGGTATCCTTCAATCTGGCCATGGTCGCAGTCCTCAGCCAGCTGCGGGTCCAGCGGGAGCTTTCCCAAGAAGGCTGCCCTGGCCAGGATAGCCAGCTCCTTTCCCTGGCTCGGTCCGAACAATTCGAAGGGCTTGCCCGACTCTGGGCAGACGATATAGCTCATATTTTCCACCACTCCGAGAATGGGAATGTCCAGTCTCTGTGCTAGTCCCACAGACTTGCGCACGACCATGGTGGCTAGCGCCTGGGGCGAAGAGACGATAATTATGCCCTCTACAGGCAGGGACTGGAGCACAGTGAGTGGCGCATCCGACGTGCCGGGTGGCAAATCGATAAGAAGATAGTCCAGTTTGCCCCAGGCCGTCTGGCTATAGAACTGCTTTATGGCGCTGCTAATGAGTGGCCCTCGCCAAATGACGGGCTCATCCTCGTGTTCGAGAAAGAGGTTGACTGAGACGATGGCGATGCCAAGAGAGCTTTGCGCTGGCCGGATGGCTTCTTCCGTCAGCAGACCGCGGTGGTTGAGACCGAACATCTTAGGGATGCTGGGGCCGGTGAGGTCGGCATCGAGAATGCCCACGCGGAATCCACGCCGGCGTAGGCCAACAGCCAGAAGGGCGGTCACTGATGATTTTCCGACCCCTCCTTTGCCACTGGCTACGGCGATGATGTGTTGGATGTGGTTCTCCGCCTGAATGGTAGGCGTATGGTCAGCAGATGTGGAGGATGCCTGTCCCTCGGGACCTTCGTTTATGGCTCTATTCAGATCGGCGATGAGGGGTTCCACAGCCAGGCCATGGGCAGCGGCTCCTTGGGCGATGGTCTCATACCTGGCCAAATGGCAACCAGCACAGGGTAGTCCGTGCGCAGCAAAGATGCGTGCGGTGTAGGGAAACCTGGTGATCAAGTCCCTTATATTTGTTTCCGTATCGACTGTTAGGGTGGTTTCGCTTGCGGCGGTAGCAGAAATAGTCATCCTATCTTCTCCATCCTTCAATTGTTGAGGACTATCTCAAAGGGGCAGCTGATAGCCTGGGTCGGGCAGACTGTCTCACACTCAGTACAGTAATCGCAGTCCTCTGGTCTTACGATTACGGCGTGGCCGTTTATCAGGCTTACAGCTTGGGTTGGACACGCCTCAACGCACGTGCCGCAACCGGTACATTTGTCTTCATCTATTTCAGGTAAGATTGTTATCAACCTCTATTCCTCGCTATGATCAGGCTGTCTAAAGGTTTAGCTATTATGCAAAACAGGGGTTATCCACCTCTCGACACAAAGTCTACAACGGTGGATAACCCCTGTATGTGACTTTTGTCTCAATATTTATATTTCCTAAATTATATTGCGCAAGAATTGTGCATTCTGAATGACGATGCGGTTTCGTTCCACTTTGATCGCGCCCTCCTCCTCGAGCCTCCGCAAGGCACGACTGATCATCTCTCTGGCTGTGCCCACCATTGCTGCCATTTCTTGCTGCGTTAGCCTGTATCTGACTCCTTTTTCTATCTTCTGCTCCGGCTGCTCGGCGTATTGGAGCAAGAGCTTGGCCAGGCGGCTCACCACGTGGCGGAAGGAAAGATCTTCCACTAAAAGAGTAAGGTAGCGCAATCTCTTGGCAAAGACTTTGAGGGTGGCCAAGGTCACTGCTGGATAGGTGCGCAAGATCTGGCGTATGTCCTCTTTGGAGATAAGGTAAACGGTAGTTTTCTCCAAAGCTTGGGCACTGGCTGGATTTGGGCCGTCGTCGAAGATTGGCACATCATTGAAGGAATCACCACGCCCCATAATGCGTAACACCTGCTCTTTGCCCTCGGGAGAGGTCTTGAAAATCTTGACCCGGCCAGACTTCACGAAATAGAGGGCATGACACGGTTCATCCTCGAGAAAGATCAGCTCATCCTGCTCGAAGGTTCTTTCGCGGAAGAACCCCTTGATCTGTGAGATCTCTGCCGGGCTTAGGTCAGCAAAATAAGGGAACTCTCCTAGAAACTCCATGGTGTCCTCAATCTATTATAGAGTGGCCATCCAGTCAAGCCCGCAATCATTTATAGGCTACGGCGATGAGATCGTAGGTCTGCTCTAGTTGCCAGGGACTGAATTGAAAATCGCTATAGAACTGGATCTCCTTGAATCCACTTGCGGCCAGGAGCCCTTCCAAATCTGCCTTGAAGATCGGTCGTTGCCGCGTAGAATTGACCTCGTAGCGCCATTGGCCTTTTTCTTTGATAAACGTGACGATGTGGAAGTTCAGATACTCTCCCTCGAAGTCCACCAGTCTAAAGAAGAGCAGCTCTCGCCCAGCCATTTTGGTTGTATCGAGGGACATAAATTTTTGCTTCTCCAGATAGACGCGATCATAGTTCCTGTTCTGGATGACGACAACCCCACCCTCCTCTAGCAGCGCGAAGAAGTCTGTCAGGGCTTGAAATAGCTCCCTCTCGGAAAGAAGATGGGGTAAGGAGTTGCCCAGACACACAATGGCTCCGAAATGTCGTTTCAATGTTTTCCAAATCTCACCAAACCCGGCTTGAACGAAGGTAACGGAGACGTTGAGAGCTTCGGTATTCAGCGCTGCCCTCTGGAGCATCTCCACGCTGAGGTCTGTGCCCACTACTTCATAACCCCATTGAGCGAAGCGGATGGCATGCTGTCCAGTACCACAGGCAGCGTCAAGGATAGAGCGGGTCTGGTGTTGCCCGAAGATCTTCTGGAAGAAAGGCGCTTCATTCTTGAGTCTAGTCTCCCAGGAGACCATCAAGTCGTAACGATCAGCGAAAGTATCATACAGGCTCGCTGGTGACATTAGTGCCTCCTTGTTCGAGGGTCTCGGATTGGCTCTTGACCTGGCCAAAGCAATAGAATATAGTTTATTTAGAATATAATTTACCCTTCTATAATCTGTTAAGGGAGCTGCATTGTGAGTTTTCGGAACGGTTGTCCTGGTGCTCGTCTCTTTAAGGATGTACGCCCGGAAGATATCGCCTGCCCGCACTGCGGCTATCTAGTGGAGATCTGGTCCGACGAGATCAAGGCCCGCTGTCCTAATTGCCACGGGCTTGTCCTCCGGGAGAGGCAGGCCTCCTGTATCGACTGGTGTCGTTCGGCCAAAGAATGTCTCGGTGAAGAGACATATCAACGCCTGAAGGGATCAAAGTAGATGTCAGTATGCGCTATTGGAACCCCAATTCAGCTGGTGTGGCTAAAGGACGCTTTACACCGGCTGTTTCCGTGGGGAGTAGCGTCAGAAAGAAACCCAATAGGACGATACCTGCCCCGAGGTAAAATGCCCTTTCGAAAGAGCCACTCATATCTTTGATCCAACCAGCTATCACTGGGGTGATAATGGCTGAGCTCATGCCAGCGAAGCTATAGAGCCCTAAAGCAGAGCCCAAGTCGTCTGGATTGATAGCGGCAACGTGGTCACTGAGCCAGGAAGCCCCGATCGGATCCCAAGAGAGCTTGCCAAATAATCCGTAGCCAATCAGGGCCAGGATCATGACGGTGAGGGAGTGGACGAAGGCTACAGAGATGATCATCATAGTGGCTAAGGGAAAGAGAATTAGGGAAAGCAGGCGGCGCCCCAGCCGATCAGATAGTCCACCGCTAACCAGTCCAGCCGGTAAGGCGGCCATAGCAACGATAGCCGTATACAGCCCGGCCGTTTCCAGGCCAATGCCCCTCTCCGTCTGAAAGAAGGTTGGTCCCCAGACAAGGATCGTCCAAAAGCCGTAGAGAGAGCAGAAATTGGCTAAACAGATGCTGACGACATTTCTATTCCGCAGAAGCTGCTGGAATCTGCCGGGGGTCAGTGATGTAGGACGGATCTCCCTCAGGATGAGAGCGTAGAGCAGGGCAATGAGGAGGGTAGGAAGGGCCAACAGCAGAAAAGGGGTGCGCCATTCCTGGGTCAAGAGGTAAACTGGTCCGGCCGCTGCTAACCCCAGGGCGGTGCCCAGGGCCATGCCGGAGTTAATGATAGCTGCCCCTAAGCCACGTAGCCGACTGGGCATGTTGATCATGGCCAAGCCATACGCTGTGGGAAAGTGAGCACCACCGCCAAGCCCGTGGATGGCTACAAAAAGGAGCAGAGTCGGATAGCTTGCCGCCAGTAGTCCGATGGCCAGCATCCCCAGTCCAGCCAGGAAATAGGTAGCGACCAAGACTCGCTTCAAGCCAATCCTGTCACCTAGAAGGCCGGCCGGTATCTGCATCGCCACATAGAGCAAGAAGTAGGTGCTAGTAATGGCTCCGGTCTGGGTGGCTGTAAGGTCAAACTTCTGGCCGATCACGCTGAGCATTGGATAGAGAGCGGTACGGTCAGCATAGATCATCACCCAGCCCAGGCAGATGACAGCAATCACCTTATAGAGGTAGCTTTTATCCATGGTGGAGACGATAACCGTAATTTTTTCGGTAGTACTCGGCGTATTCTCCGGACTTGATTTTACGCCACCACCACTCGTTGTCTTGGTACCAGCACACGGTATGAGCAAGGGCGGTGGCGAAGTCCTGGTGGGGCTGCCAGCCCAGAGTTTGAATCTTGCCCCAATTCAGGGCATAGCGGCGATCGTGCCCTGGGCGGTCGGCTATATGCTGGATGAGGTCGGTCGACTTCCCCAGGAGTGATAGGATGAGCTTGGCCAGGTCGATGTTCTGCACCTCGTTACCGGCGCCTATGTTATAAATCTCACCATCCTGTCCCTTGTGGAGGACGAGGTCGATCCCTTCGCAATGATCAAGCACATATAGATGGTCGCGTACCTGGAGTCCATCCCCGTAGATAGGTAATGGTAGGTCATCAATGGCGTTGGTGATGAAGAGGGAGACCACCTTCTCCGGATATTGGTAGGGACCGAAGGTGTTGCTGCCCCGCGTAATCACTACAGGTAGGTCATAACTGATGTGGTAGGCCTGTACCATTAGCTCGCCACCGGCCTTGCTGGCTGAGTAAGGGCTGCGTGCTGCCAGGCGATCCGTTTCCAGTGATGAACCCTCCAACACCTCGCCATATACCTCATCGGTGCTCACCTGTAGGAATCGCTCTATATTGTGCCGGCGTGCTGCCTCGAGGAGGACGTAAGTACCAAAGACATCGGTCATGATGAAGCTGCCCGGTTCCAGCAAGGAGCGGTCGACATGGGTTTCAGCCGCGAAGTTGATGATGGCCGCAATGTCATTTTCGTGTATTGTTTCTTCGACGATCCTGGCATCGCAAATATCCCCTCGAATGAACTTGTAACGCGGATCGTTGGTGACATCTTGTAGATTATCCAGGTTGCCAGCATAGGTCAGCTTATCGAGCACAACGATGTGGTAATGATCATATTTCCGGAGCATGTAGCGCACGAAATTGCTGCCAATGAAGCCTGCTCCTCCTGTAACCAGGATATGTTTCATTATTTTATCTCCCTTTTATCTAAACTGCACCACTGGCATAATGGGCACGCTTAAACTTCCCATGTGATGGGGCTTAGCCCCTACCCGAAGCGGGGACAAGGCTCGCTGCTATCCTAATAGCCATTCCTCTCAGCTTGCGCACCACCTTGCGAGGCGAAGCATAACGCCTGAGAGTGGCCTTTATAGTCCGCTTAACCGCGTTTATTGGTGTCCGTCGCTGGGATTCCGTGAGGGCCCAGAGGAGAAATTGATAATCGTGTCCCTTGATTTTGGCCTCTGTGGGGTTACGTCGGTAGCTATCGTGATCAACGATCAGCGAAAGATCGTTCTCCAGACAATAGGTGTAAAGGTCGCTGCCTGGGTGTGGTGTGTAGAAGGCGGGACTGTAATAATCTGGGTCGATCTTTTTTAGCATTCGTACTGTATCCATGATCTCCGCTTTGGTCTCGGTGGGCAGCCCAAGCATATAGTTAGCCCATATCTGAATGCTGTAGCGCTTGCAGATGCGGGCAGCCTCCATGTTTTGGGCCACCGTCGTTCCCTTACGGATGAAACGCAGAATGCGGTCGTTACCGCTCTCGAAGCCGATAAAGAAACCGGTCAGGCCGGCCTGGTGCATAAGTCCGACCATATCCTCATGTTTCACAATAATGTCGGCCCGGCTTTGACAGAAGAAGGGCTGGCGGAACCCATTCTCTTGATAGGCATGGCAAAATTCCATCACCCAGGACCTATCCTCAGTGAGGCAGTCATCGTGAATGAGCAGGCTCCGAAAATTGTACCTCTCCCGCAGGTAGCGCAGTTCAGCGATGACATTATTTACGCTGCGATGTCTTACTCGACCATCGAAGAGGATACGTTCGGCTGGTTGACAAAAGCTGCAATTATATATGCAGCCGCGCCCGGCGATGATGGTGACGAATGGAGCGGGTAGATCGCCCAGCGGTACCTCAGGTGATTCCAATGTGTAGCCTGCTTTTCGCCATTCGTTGAGGAAAAGGTTGCGGTCACCGAAGGGAAGGGTGTCCAGATCCGGTTTCTTTCCACGGATGATCCGCTCTGTCCTCTCCCCGGCAGCCAGCTTTTGGAGCAGCTCGACAAAGACAATCTCTCCCTCGTGAGTGACAATGTGGTCAATCTTGGGGTTATTCGCTATCTCGTGTAGAGCGAGGGTAGGATGTGGCCCCCCAACGACAGTAACTGTGTGTGGAAGGATATCCTTAATAATGTCTAGGCAACGCATCACGGGGTTATAATCAACGCTCATCATAGTCAAAGCGGCCACATCTGGGCGGCGGACGAGAATCTCTGAGCAGAAATGGTCCCAATCGCGCAGGGCGCGCAGGTCGACGAGGTCAACGGTGAAGCCGACCTGTTGAGCACAGGCACCCAGCAGGATCAACCCGTGACTGATCCAGCCAGAGTCCATTCCCTTGCCGGCAGTATTGAATCCGCTACCGCTGATTCCGGCATAAATGAGAGTTACTTTCATTAGTTGATACCCTCATCCCCCTTACCCCCTTCTCCCTATAGGGAGAAGGGGGGATTATGAACTAGGGCGGAGCCCTAGGACCCTCCCAGAAGGGGGATCGCCCCCTTCTGGACTACCCCCCTGCTCCGACGGGAGAAGGGGGGATCGGATCTAGGCTGTATCCCGATTCACTTCAGGTGGTGGGGCTGCGCCCTCCCTCCTTGATCTCCCCTTGCTCCGACGGGAGAAGGG
>JAMCVK010000002.1 GCA_023475225.1 Chloroflexota bacterium | reverse complement strand
ATCGGGGACACACATGGGCACGATCCTTCCTCTCGTGTGAGCGAGATGCGAGATTAAGGCAATCATCCCATGTAATGTCCCCTTTGTCACGTGCTCCATCAAAATCGAATCTGCCCACTCCTGAGGGTGATGACCCCGCTGATCACCCGCAACACGACCATTCCCACGGCCAAGAGTCAGATCTTCACCACGGCCACTGACAACCAGATGAGCGTGGAGATTCATGTCCTGCAAGGGGAGCGTCCCATGGTGGCTGAGAACAAGAGCATTGGGCGCTTCATCCTTGATGGGCTTCTGTCTGCTCCGCGGGGGGTGCCCCAGATTGAGGTGACCTTTGATCTTGATGCCAATGGTATCCTCAATGTTTCGGCGCGGGACAAAGGGACGGGGCGGGAGCAGCGCATCACCATCACGGCCTCCAGTGGGCTTTCCAAGGAGGAGGTGGAGCGGATGGTGCGTGAGGCTGAGGCGCATGCGGAGGAAGATCGGCGCAAGCGGGAGGAGATTGAGGTACGCAACCAGGCTGATGGGCTTATTTACAGCACGGAGCGGCTGCTGCGTGAGCAGGGGGAGCGGGTGCCGGCCGAGTTACGCGGTGAGGTGGAGGGGAAGGTGAGCGTCCTGCGCGAGGCCCTTGGGAGTACGGATATTGGGGCGGTGCGCCGGGCGATGGAGGGTCTCTCCCTCTCCCTGCAGCGGATTGGGCAGGCCGTCTATGGGCAGGCCGGGGCCAGCCAGGCTGGTGCATCCCAGAGTGGGGGAGAAGGTCCCCAGGAGGGTACCATCGAGGGGGAGTTCCGTGAGGTGTGATTGACAAGGGATAGAGTTAACCGATGCGGCTAAAGATTTGCTGGCCGCTGAGGGCTTCGACCCCATCTATGGAGCACGTCCGCTGAAATGGACGATATAACGGCGTCTCCTCAATCCCCTGGCCATACGAGTGTTGGAAGGGGAATCCCAGGGAGGGGGTACAGTCATCGTCGATGTGGCTAACAACGAGGTCGTCTTTAGTCGGAAACCTGTAGAGGCGGTGAGGGAAACACCAGAGGCAACAGGCGTGAGATAAAGTTCTCATCCTACCGCGTGCGGGGATACGAGGCTGGACTCGTATCCCTGTTTTTTCTTTCCACTCCTGGATATTGTATACTACTTTATGATGACCTGAAAAAATGAGACAGACTTATATACGCAACTTTTCTATCATTGCCCACATTGATCATGGTAAGACGACGCTCAGTGATCGTCTACTCGAGCTGACCGGAACGGTCAGCGAGCGAGAGATGACCGAGCAGTTGCTTGATTCGATGGACCTGGAGCGGGAAAAAGGGATCACCATCAAGGCCAGGGCCGTACGCATGACCCACCTGAGCCGTGCCGGTGGAGCTTACCAGCTTAACTTGATCGACACACCAGGTCATGTTGACTTCACCTACGAGGTCAGCCGCAGTCTGGCTGCCTGTGAGGGGGCTCTCCTTGTCGTCGACGCTGTCCAGGGCATTGAGGCGCAGACCCTGGCCAACGCCTATCTGGCTCTAGAACATGATCTGACGATCATTCCCGTGGTTAACAAGATCGATCTACCTAATGCGCAGCCACAAAAGGTAGCCAGGGAGATCGAGGAGGTCATCGGCATCCCCCATCAGGAGGTGATCTTCGCCTCAGCTAAGGAGGGTATCGGTATTCAGGATATCTTGGAAGCCATAATTCAGCGCATCCCTCCACCCTGGGGACAACTTCAGCAACCCCTGCGCGCCCTCATCTTTGACTCACACTACGATTCCTACAAGGGGGTCATCGCCTATGTCCGTGTTGTTGACGGCGTAGTCCGGCCTAATACGCCTGTTTTAATGATGTCTACCGCTAAGAAAACAGATGTACTCGAGGTAGGTGTCTTCAAACCCCAGATGAGCCAAGTCAGTGAACTGGCTGCTGGAGAGGTCGGCTATATCGCTACTGGACTAAAAAATGTTCAGGATTCGCGGGTGGGAGACACGATCACCAGCGCTAGCGATCCCGCCGCTGTGCCCCTGCCCGGTTATCGGCCGGCCAAGCCGATGGTCTTCGCCGGGCTCTATCCTGTTGAGGGGGCCGATTACCTCGCCTTGCGAGATGCCCTTGAGAAATTGCGCCTGAACGATGCCTCCTTACAATTCGAACCGGAGACATCGCTGGCCCTGGGCTCCGGCTTTCGTTGTGGTTTCTTAGGACTATTGCACATGGAGATCGTCCAGGAGCGGCTGGAAAGGGAATATCACCTTAACCTGCTTATCACCTCACCCAGTGTGGAATATCAGGTGACCACCACCGATGGACAGGAATTGATCGTCGACAACCCGACGAATCTCCCCCCTGCCGGCCAAATTGCTGAAATTCGGGAACCTTGGCTGAAAATCACCATCGTCACCCCCAGCCGCTATATCGGTACGATTATGGAACTGGTTACGGCGCGGCGTGGTGAGTTTAAGAGGATGGACTATCTCGATGAGCAGCGAGTTTTACTCAACTACGATATCCCTCTCAGCGAGATATTGGTCGATTTCTATGATCAGCTCAAGTCGCATACCCAGGGATATGCCTCGCTGGATTATAGCTTCGGGGAATACAAGCGGGCCAACCTGGTAAAGCTGGAAACCCTGGTCAACAACCAACCGGTAGATGCACTCTCGTTGATCACCCACGCTGACCACGCCTATGCCAAGGGTAGAGAGCTAGTAGAAAAGCTGCGCAAGCTCATCCCTCGCCAGCTCTTTGAGGTCCCTATTCAAGCAGCCATTGGCAGCCGCGTCATCGCCCGGGAGACGATTGCCCCTCTGCGCAAAAATGTCCTGGCCAAATGTTATGGGGGCGATGTTACCCGCAAACGCAAGTTACTGGAGAAGCAGGCCGAGGGCAAACGACGAATGAAGCGCGTGGGGAACGTGGAAATCCCCCAAGAGGCATTTATGGCCATCCTCAAGATAAGAGGGTAGATAGGGTGCTCAACGCCTTTACGTCTCCAGGGCTAGCCACGGCGGTGTCCCAGATACTGTTGTAGCACGTCCGCCAGGTTCGGATGGCTCAACTCCTGCAATTCGTACCGCACCCTGACCATTGGCTTATTCAGGTGTATCAGCCGACGCAGGTCCACTGGAGTAGCGATTATCACCACATCACAATCAATGGCGTTGATTGTCTCTTCCAGATCGCGAATCTGCTCCTTGCTATAGCCCACCGCTGGTAGAAGAGGCCCGATCTGAGGAAAGGCGGCAAAGGCTTCAATGATGGAACCCACGGCCTTTGACCTTGGATCAATGATCTCCCTCGCCCCAAATTTTTTCGCCGCTACCATCCCTGCTCCATAGGACATTTCGCCGTGGGTCAGAGTTGGCCCATCCTCCACAATCAGAACCCTCTTCCTCTTGATCTCCTGCGGCCTGTCAACGCTTACCGGTGAAGCAGCTTCGATGATGGTGGCCGCCGGATTTGCCCGATGGATGCTCTCCCGCACAGCAGCGACGCTCTCCGGACTGGCTGTATCCACTTTATTTATAACCACAACTGTTGCCAGACGTAGATTGGCTTCCCCAGGATGGTAGGTGATTTCGTGTCCAGGGCGAAGGGGATCGGCCACCACAATATGTATGTCGGGACGAATAAAAGGAAGGTCGTTATTGCCCCCATCCCACACGATGACCCCCGATTCGGCCTCCGCCTGCCGCAGGATCTCTCGATAATCCACACCCGCATAGACAACCGTTCCCTGCTCGAGATGGGGTTCATATTCCTCCCTTTCTTCGATACTGCATTCATATCGCTCCAAATCGGCATAGGTAGCGAACCGTTGGCAAGACTGCTGGCGCAGATCACCATAGGGCATAGGATGACGCATGACAACGACCCGGTATCCCTGCTCCTTCAGGATCTGGGTAACGCGTCGCGCCGTCTGGCTCTTCCCCGAACCGGTTCTGACCGCCCCTACTGATACCACCGGCACGGTAGATTCTAGCATAGTGTTCCTGGTGCCCATTAAGCGGAAATCGGCCCCGGCAGCCAACACTAAAGAGGCTCTGTGCATCACGTACTGGTGAGACACATCGCTATAGGCGAAGACAACCTCGTCAACCGACTGTTCATCGAGCAGTCGAGGCAGGTCTGCTTCGCTATATATGGGAATGCCCGCTGGATAATACTTCCCGGCCAGCTCGGGAGGATAGGTCCTCCCCTCTATGCCCGGAATCTGCGTGGCTGTAAAGGCCATCACCTCATAATCATTGTTATCACGAAAATATACATTGAAATTATGAAAGTCGCGTCCCCCGGCTCCCATAATGATGACTTTTTTCTTCTGCATCCTCTGGTATCCTCACGACCTCTAAGGGGTGGCTATGATCTTCTTTATCCGCCACTGCCCATTCTCCTTAATCATGACCAGAACGCCGCGCCAGGTGACGCCATTGGCGCGCATCACAGTGGCAGCCACCTCAACTGTATCGCCAACGGGCTTCTCTCCCTCTATGGTATAGCTGACCACTCTGCCTCGTTCCGCCTCCCGCTGTTTTTGAAACTCGATGTACTGCTCCTCTTCCCCTGGCGCTCGGACATCGGACGTGAAGAGAGCGAAGGCCGCCTTATAATCGGCCACCTTCGACGCTTCTAGATGTTCTCTGACGACATCGCTGGGTGACATGGCCCTTTGACATCCTCCACCCCAGGCGGTGAAGATGGCTAGCATCACAAACAAACAGGTCCTTATCACGGCCATATATTCCCTCATTTATCTAGTTTGCACTGGCGTGACCAGTTTATAATAAATGTAACCGTGCATTGAGCCATAGGTTATCTCATACCATCTGCTCTCCAGCGGGTCGATGGCCTGCCCTCGGACGATTCGCAACAGCTCGACTTGGGCACCATAGGGAACAACCCCAAGTGCGGTAGAGGGTGTGCTGGGTTGGCTGCGGATGATCGCCCCCACACCGCCAACTGTCCTGATGATCCCTTTGCCCGGAGTGGTACCCCCTGCCGGTGTCGGCGTCGATGTCGGTGTTGGAATAGGTGTAGGAGAGGGAACCGTAGCTGTCGGCGATGGGCGGGTCGGTGTGACAGTCAGCGTTGGGGCAGGGCTGGGGAGAACCGCTGTCGCCTGCGAAATTGGGCCACCACCAGATGAGAGTTGAGGTGATGGACTGCCTACCAGCGCTCGTGTGATTGGCGTGGTTTGGAGCAAAACCGTAACCGTCGGTGTAGCTGTGGGGGCTACCAATGTTGGCGATGGGCCAGACAAGGGAAGCATTCCACCCAGACCGAACTCTCTATAGGCGGAAAAAACCAACCATCCTCCCACCAAATAGACAAGCACAGCGATGATGATCAAGCCACGCACTACCCTTGGGCTGATCTCCGTCGGCAGATTGAACACCCTCCCTCCTGTCTCAGCGTGATAACCAGCTCAGTGCTCTCCACTTTGGGACAAAAAGTAGAGTATCGCTTCCAAAGCCCCCCCGCCAATCGCTCGGGCCTTATCAGAGATAGTGAAGCAGTAATCATAGCGAGCTCTCGGATCGACATCACCGACCTTATCCCTGACCCTCACCCAGAGACCATCGGCCAGAAGTCCCCGCAAGACGCCCCCTATACCTGCATGCACGGGTTGTGTGTCAACGAAGGCTACCATCTCGTTGGCCACAACCTGGTCTCCAATTTTCTTGATGCCATGAAAGGTGCCGGTGGCTGGGGACCTTATGACCCGCTCCACAGAGTAACCGGCCACTTCACCCGGTACACCGGTATTAGGCGCCGCAGTGCCCAAGAGGATGACCTTGCCCAGATAGTGACCCCGCGCTGTCTCTATCACCGCGTGCACATCCTGTCCAGCGACAAAACCAGGCCCAAGGGCGACAACAATTGGCGCATCAGTGATCTTGGTACCCAAATTGCGTTTAGCCATGATCGCATCAACCAACACCTGCGGTCGGAGGTGCTGCACAGTCTCAGCTTGGGGATCGACTATCACCGCAAGGAGGCCATCGCTCAGCAAGGATGTTATTTCAAATGGCGATTTCGCCAACCTGGCTTGCACACCTTCGACTTCGACCTCGCCCTCGAAAACGGCGCTAGCAAAGGACACTGGCCGACGAATCACTGTTGGTTGAGGATGTTCTGTGATCATCACCCTAAATCCGGAACGGTACAGACGATGGGCGACGCCGCTACCCAGGTCACCTCCGCCCCGTATAACCACCAAGATATCTTTAAGCATCTTCCCCCACCTCTTCGGCTTGCATGGCTTCATAGTCCGACCAGGTGTCAATGTCGATCAGCACGGCCTTCGATGGGGCCTCTACCCATTCCACCTCAGCACTATGTCGGGAGATTACCCTTCGTCCTCCCTCATCACCAGTCAATTGTCCCAGCTCCCCAAACAAGGAGCAATCAAAAAGAACAGGGTTACCCCGCTTTCCCTTATAGATGGGAACAACGATCGCTTTACCGCTTTGACGATAGCGCTCCAAGAGGAGATCGATCAGCTCGGCCGAGATGAGCGGCTGATCTGATAAGAGGAAGATTGCCACCTGAGCGCCAGAAGCTGCTGTCAGTCCAGCGCGCAGCGAAGTAGATTGTCCTTGTGTCCAGTCGCTATTGACTACGATCTTGACCTTCGCTGTCATCAGATTCGCTGCCTCCAAAGCAGTACGTATCTCCTCCGCCCGATAGCCTAGGACGATGATCACCTCGTTCACTTTAGATTCCACCGCTGCTCTTACCACTCGCCCCAGCACAGTTTCCCCACCGAGCGGCAACAATTGCTTGAGTTGTCCCAGGCGGGTCGAGGCCCCGGCGGCTAAAATGATAGCTACAATTGGGCGCATCAAATCAATATCCATAATCTCTGGGAATAAGGCTAAACCAGCATCCCTTGTGGAGCCTGCCCGTATGCCGAACATTCAAGCACATTATAGGATACTTCCTCGCTCTGTCAAGAAAAGGGCACCTTGACTTCGACCAATCCAGTGTTATACTGAAAATGAGAGGACATGTTCAGTGCCTAAATCGCTTTGGGGGTGAAACTATATGGGAGAGAAAACGAAGAGCCACTATCAAGCCCTATACGAAGTGGCCAAAAACGTGAATTCAACCCTCGACCTGAGGGAGGTATTACAATCCACGGTTGAGAGTGCGGCGAAGGCGATGGGGGCTAAGGGCTGCGCTTTGATGCTGCTAGATGCCACTAAGGAACGGCTCTTGCCCAGCGTCACCTATGGCTTAAGCGAGAGATATCTCCAAAAAGGACCGATCGAAACGGCCAAGAGCCTAGCCGAAGCTCTGGAGGGCCGGCCGATCACTATCACTGATGCGACCAGTGACCCAAGGATACAATATCCTGATGAGGCCAGGGCTGAGGGGATAGCCTCAATCCTTGGCGTACCCGTGCGGCTGAGGGGGGAGATCATCGGCGTCATTCGCCTCTACACAGCTGAGCCACGGGAATTCTCGGCTGAAGATGCCAACTTCCTCGAGGCCATCGCTAGTCTAGGAGCTATCGCCCTTGAGAATGCTCGGCTATACCAAGAAATTAAAACAGATTACAAGGCGCTCCAAAAGGACCTCCAGGAGTGGTATGCCGCTTGGGGCATTGAACGTACAGCTGAGGCCATCACCATCCCCGCCGCAGAGCCTGAAAGACCAGTTTGGTAAATCGGTGTTGCCTGTATAGAATCGGTTCGGGTGGAGTGTTATAATCTGCTCACCATGCCGACGAGGACGGATGGATTGGTTACAGTAAAAGTGGTGACCGACAGCACGGCTGACATCCCACCAGACTTGGCCCGTCAATTGGACATCACCGTGGTTCCCCTTAATGTCCAGTTCGGACAGGAAACCTACCGCGATGGTATCGACATCACTCACGAAGAATTCTACGCTCGCTTAGCCTCGGTTAAAGTTCCACCCACTACTTCGCAGCCATCTGCGGCCGTCTTCGAACAGGCCTACAGTGACCTGGGCAAACGCGGCTATGACATCATTTCCATTCATATCAGTTCTTTATTAAGTGGTACCTGTAGCTCAGCTGCCACGGCCGCCGCAGCCCTGCCCCACCTTAAGATCGCTGTCATCGATTCTCGCTTTTTGTCTATGACGATGGGCTGGCTGGTTATCGCCGCGGCCGAGGCTGCTTCGGCCGGGCAAACCTTTGAGGAGATAGTCCAGTTGGTCAGTATGATGCTCCCTCGACTCCGTTTACTAGCTGTCCTGGATACCCTGGAGTGCCTGAAACGTGGGGGGCGTATCGGTAAGACGGCCGCTTTCCTCGGTTCTGCCCTCGATATCAAGCCGCTTATCTCTATAACCGACGGAGAGGTGCATCCCGTCGAACGAGTCAGGACGAGGAGCAAGTCCTTGCACAGATTAGTTCAGCTGACCGGCACTCTGGGGCCCCTGGAACGTCTGGCTGTAGCCCACGCTGCTTGCCCAGAGGCGGCAGAACGACTGGCCGAACAACTGGCCTCCATCTATCCCCGCCATAAGATGATCATCACTGAAATAGGACCAGTCCTGGGTACACACGCCGGGCCAGGGGCCATCGGCATCTGTTGTGTCCTCGCAGAAGTAGCCCCGGCAGAAGAGACATGAAGGAGAACAGTTTCGAAAGGTTACAAAAGATTCTCAGCCTGGAAAAGAAGCAGGGTTGCCCGAACAAAATCATCATCGGCGGGTTAGATAGTTTTGTGCCCCGCTGGGTGGCCAAAGCTAAGATGGAAGCAGCCGGGCATCCAAGGATAATCGAAGGGGTAGAGCATATCGGATCCCTATTGCAGTCCTACAATCAATCTGACCCTGCTACCCGCTTAGGACAGATAGAGAAAGCGCTGTATCATCTATCCCAGGTTTGGCCAGGAAGGGAGGGGGACTACCAGTCATCAATTGGACCGTTGGCTGGAGCGAAGCCATCGTCTCCACCCCCAATAACTGTCTCTCCAACTGAAGCACAATCTTACCCCTCTTATAATCGCTTGCCCAGGCCGCTGAAAACGCCCAGCTTGCTCACAAAGCGCCTCGCCCGCCTTGACCTCACCTCGCCCATCACCACCATTTGGGGCATCAGTGCTGGCCGGGCTAGCCGCTTAAGCAAACTGGGCATCAATACAGTCGAAGACCTACTCTACCACTTTCCTCGCTGCCACCTCGATTACAGCGCTATGAAATCCATTAAGGATCTCTCCCTGGGTGAACAACAATCGATCTTGGGCACGATCTGGGAAGCCAGAGCAGAGCCAGCCCGCAGCGGCATGCTCAAAATCATGGCCACCGTGAGTGACGATACGGGAGTAGTAGAAGCGATTTGGTTTAATCAGCGCCATTTGTTGAAGTATCTCCGTACCGGGCAGCCGATCGTGCTCAGTGGCGAAGTAAAGGCCTACAAGGGACGATTGCAGTTCGAGAGCCCAGATTGGGAGATCCCCGAGGCCGAAGACCTCACCCATGCTGGCCGTTTAGTACCTGTTTACCCCTTAACCGAAGGACTGCACATCCGTTGGTTGCGCTCTCTAATCAAACAGGTGCTCGATGCTACGTTGCCGAAAGTGAAGGACCACCTGCCTGCCGATCTACGCCAAACTATGAGGTTGATAGATTTGCAGACAGCCATCGCTCAGATGCATTTCCCAGATAACAAGATGCTATTGCAGGCAGCTCAACAGCGCTTGGCTTTCGATGAGCTGTTCCTCATCCAACTGGGAGTTTTACAAAGACGACAGCACTGGCAGATGGATCAACTAGGAAATGCCATGCCGATTAGCGAAGAGGAGCGCAATCTTCTCCTCCAGTCCTTGCCCTTCAAGCTCACTGCTGCCCAGGAGCGGGTGCTACAGGAGCTCTTGAATGATTTGAGTCAGCCCAGACCGATGATCCGCCTGCTTCAGGGTGAGGTCGGTTCTGGCAAGACGGTCGTAGCCACGGTGGCGATAATCATATCCTGGATTAATGGCTTTCAGAGCGTGCTTATGGTACCCACGGAAATCCTGGCCGAGCAGCACTATCGAACCATAAGTGCCCTGGTTGACCGCATCGCTCCTTCCCTTGTGAAAGAGAAGGGGCCCCTCATAGATGGTCAATTGCAGGTTCGGCTTCTGACTGGCAGCTTGCGCAAATCGGAAAAGGAAAGTCTGTACAGACAGATAGCTGACGGAGAGATAGATATCATCATCGGTACACACGCCCTTATCCAGGAAGGTGTCGAGTTCAAACGTTTAGGTTTAGTCATCGTTGATGAACAACATCGCTTTGGGGTCATGCAACGGGCGGCCCTGCGCCAGAAGGGCTATAATCCTCATTTGCTGGTGATGACGGCCACTCCCATTCCCCGCACCCTGGCCATGACCCTCTATGGCGATCTGGATATTTCCGTTATCGATGAGCTTCCCCCTGGTAGACAACAAATCCTTACCTATTTCTTCCCCAAGAAGGAACGGCTTCGGGCATACAACTTCGTCCGGGAACAAGTCAGACAGGGAAGACAGTCCTTTATCATCTGCCCTTTGATTGAGGAGTCAGAAAAGATTGAGGCCAAGGCGGCTACCGCAGAATATGAACGACTGAAAACTCACGTCTTCCCCGACCTCAGACTAGGGCTATTGCATGGCAAAATGAAGGCGCAGGATAAAGAGACCGTCATGAGTCAGTTCCAACGCCAGGAATTAGACATCCTTGTCTCCACCGCCGTAGTAGAGGTGGGGATTGATATACCTAATGCGACCGTTATGCTGATTGAGGGCGCCGACCGATTCGGCCTAGCCCAGCTCCACCAGTTCCGTGGGCGCGTCGGGCGCGGAACAGAGAAATCATACTGCCTCTTATTGAGCGAATCTATATCCCCTGAGGCCGAACAACGCCTCCGCATCATCACCCAGACACAGGATGGCTTTCTATTGGCCGAGGAGGATCTGAAGATGCGGGGTCCAGGAGAGTTCTTCGGAACAAAACAAAGCGGCATGCCAGACCTGAAGATTGCCCGCTTAAGCGATATAGCCCTATTAGAACAAGCCAGATCAGCCGCCACCGATCTTTTCCAGCAAGATCTTCGTTTAAGTAGATATCCAGCCTTGGCCGAAAAGGTTGCGGCCTTCTGGCATGGCACGAATGAATTCAGTTAAGGGATGAGAGTAATCGCCGGCATCGCCAAGGGGCATTGCCTGAAGCACCCCAAGGGGTTGGCTACCCGTCCAACAGCTGATAAAATCAAGGGCGCCATCTTCTCCATGCTTGAAGCGATGCTCGGAGAGGAAGGAAGAGTAGGTACAATAGGCGGACGGATATTGGATCTCTACGCCGGCAGTGGAGCCCTGGGTATTGAAGCCCTATCACGGGGGGCTGTGTGGGCTGACTTTGTCGATTCCGATCGGAATGCCTGTCGAACCATTCAGGAGAACTTGACTCACACCAGATTGGCCGACAGAGCAAAGGTTCATTGTTGCCCGGTGCGAGCTATCTTATCCGGTCGTCAGCGCAGTCGCTTAAGTGGAACCTATAATCTGATATTTATGGATCCGCCATACGCCGATCCACATATTGGAGATACACTCTTAAGCCTGGGACGATCAAACCTACTTAAACCAACGGGAATATTAATCGTAGGACACTTTCGCCGCCTGGAATTGTCTGATAGTTATGCCGACCTGCGATTGATCCGGCGTCGTTGTCACGGTGACGCATGCCTTTCATTCTATCGCCAAATGCCTACATCAAAGGAGGAAGTGACTTGACCATAGCTATATATCCAGGTACCTTTGATCCGATGACCAGTGGACATCTGGATATTGCCAGGAGAGCGGCCTCTATTTTCGATCATGTTATCATCGCCATCTACGATGCCCCAGCGAAGAACGTACTATTCTCTACTGAAGAGCGTGTAGCGATGGCTGCTAAGGCCACCGAGGGATTGCCAAACGTGAGTGTAAGCAGATATAATGGTTTAACGGTCGATTATGCTCGGCAAAAGAACGCCAGGGTAATCGTACGGGGCCTGCGGGCCATGTCTGATTTCGAACTCGAGATGCAGATGGCCTTGCTGAATCGTAAGCTGGCGCCAGAAATCGAGGTGGTCTGCTTAATGACTAGCTTGCAATATAGCTTCCTCAGCTCCAGCATTATCAAGGAGATCGTTAGCTTGGGTGGGTGCATTGAGGGTTTAGTGCCGGATCACGTGCTCGTCGCCCTTCAGCAGAAGCATAAAGGGGGAGGGGAATCATCGCCGATTCCCAGACATCTCAACACTTAGGTTGAGCCGATTAGCAGGGGGCGGTTGGCCAACCGCCCCCTGCTTTAGGTGCGTGCTTCACGTCAAAGGAAAGGGGGTGATTAATATCGACGTATTGCACCTGATTGACCGTCTAGAGGGATTGGTGACCTCGGGAGTGCGTTTCCCTTTGACTTCGAAGGCCGTCGTTGATGAACAGGAGTTTTTGGATATTATTGACCAGTTGCGCGTGGCTGTGCCGGAGGAGATCAGACAAGCCAAGCGTCTCAACCAGGAGAAGGACCGCCTTCTCGGCAACGCCCAGGTGGAGTCGGAAGATCTCCTCAACAGCGCCCGAGAACAGGCTGCTCGAATGCTACAGGAGAATGAGCTGGTCAAAGCTGCTCAAGAGCGGGCCGATACCCTGCTGCGTGAAGTTCAGCAGCAGGCCGAGAAGATCCTCAGCGGCGCGGATAATTACGCTATGGAGATATTCACTGGTTTGGAAAACGAGTTGAATCGCCTCCTGGCCCAGGTTCGGAAGAGCCGGGCCTATCTGGAGAAAGCAAGCAAATCTGGCCAAACCACACCGACGGAGCAACCTGTCACTAGAGCAGTGCCCCTAACCCAACCCATAGCCAAGCCAGAATTCAGCCGGAGCAAAGAGGTTATAGCTCAAAAACATAGCGAGCAGCGAACCTCAGTCGAAGACCCTGATTCCGATGGCAATTAGCTATAAGGATAAGAAAGACCAACCACCCAGTTACTGACAACCGTAGGAGTACCACGGACGACGGCCCTGGGGACGTCATACTGTTTGACGAGGAGATTCTGGGGGCAAGATGCACTTCTACACCCCCACCTGCCTTTCCCTACTCTTCTGTATCCTATCGCCCCAGCAGAGAATGTTGAACAACGGGGGTTCCAAGGGGCGTAGTTCGCCTGCGGCGGATCTGGGGATGTGCCCTCCTTCCGCAGGAAGGACAAGAAAGCCTGTCCTTCCGCAGGTCAAAGACTCTTCGAGAAGGACAACCTTGAATCCGCCGAAGGCGGATTTGGGGGGAGATATTCAATGTTCTCCCTCGCATTTTCTTGACTCCAGTCCTCAGGGTTCCCTATAATGACTCAGGCTTAAGGAAATGTCGGACAATCAAAGGGAATGATAGATTGAATTTTCATGTTGCCCAGCTGCTCAAAGAGCCCGTGGGGGCAATACGAAAATATGATATTGAGGAAGACATCGCTCAAATCGGCGACGCAACTACCACGGAGCCGCTGAGCGGTCACGTCACTTTGATCCGAACAGATCGAGGCATTTTGGTTGAGGCTGATTTGCAGACCAGCGTGCGCCTCAGTTGTAGCCGCTGCCTGGAAGAGCTGACTTATCCACTGCATATGCAGTTCAAAGAGGAGTTTCAACCGACACTTGACATAAATACAGGGCTACCTGCCCCGCCCCCAGCGGACAAACAGACATTTACCATCGATGAGAGCCATGTTCTCGATCTGACTGAGGCAGTACGGCAATACGGTATCCTGTCCCTGCCAATGCAACCGCTTTGCCGGCCCGATTGCGCCGGGCTATGCCCCCAATGCGGACAGAGCCTTAACTACGGGCGATGTCATTGCCAGATGATAACCACCGACAGTCGCTGGGCACGCCTGGAAAGCCTCTTGAAAGAGAAGGAAAACTCAGACGATCAAGAGCCAAAAGATTCTTAAGGAAGGAGTTGATCAAGATTGCCACCTGTACCAAAAAGAAAAACGGCCAAGGCTCGCCAGGGCGAACGGCGTAGCCATTTACACTTGAAACCGGTCACTTTGGTCCAATGCTCACAATGTCATAAGCCGCGCTTACCACATCACGTCTGTCCAAGCTGTGGCTATTATGATGGTGTTGATGTGCTCAAGATTAAGAAGACCAAGAAAGAGAAGAAATAAAACGGGAAGAAGGTAGTTTTGTCCAATATAGGCTTCGTTTTTCCTGGCCAAGGATCGCAATTCGTCGGTATGGGGAAAGACCTGTATGATTCATATCACGCTGCCAGAGAGGTCTTTCACGTGGCCGATGAGGTTCTGGGCTTTCCATTATCAAAGATGTGTTTTGAGGGGCCTGAGCCTGTCCTACGCCAGACGATTAACGCCCAACCAGCTATCTTGACCGTCAGCATCGCTGTTCTACAAGCTCTAAGGGCAGAGCTGGGGAACGGTTTTGAACCGGCCCTCCTGGCTGGACACAGTTTGGGGGAATATTCTGCCCTGGTCGCCGCTGGCTCTCTTGATTTCAGCGAAGCCATTTGGCTTGTCCGCGAACGCGGCCGCCTGGCCCAAGAAGTGGCAAATCGATCGCTAGGGGGCATGGTGGCTATCATCGGACTGGCTGATTCTGTTCTAGAGGAAATATGCACTGGAGAGAACTGCCACGGCGTCATCTGTATCGCCAACTATAATTCTCCCGGCCAAGTCGTGCTTTCGGGCGAGCGGCAGGCCCTGCAATGGGCTGTCGGAATAGCAAGGGAGAGAGGCGCACGCAGGGTGATTCCCCTCGCTGTCGATGGCCCTTTCCATTCCCCACTGATGCAGCCAGCGGCAGAGCAGTTCACAAAGGCTGTGGCTCGCCTGTGTGTGCGCCCAGCAAGTGTGCCCGTAGTGGGTAATATCTCCGCCCAACCCCTGCAAGAGGTTACAGATATTACTGCTGAACTTGTGCAACAGCTGACCAGCCCCGTTCGCTGGACACAATCTGTCCGGTACATGCGGGTAGCCGGATTAACCACCTTCGTGGAGATCGGGCCTGGTCAGATTCTGTGTGGTTTAATAAAACGAATCGTCGCTGATGCCGAAACCATCAGCCTAAACAGCGTGGCGAGTCTGGGAACGCTTCGCCAAGACCTGTCAGTCCGCACCGGTGACAAATGAGGACAGCGACACATGCAGCCTAATCTTGGTAGCATCCATATATCAGCCAGCGTGCTGGCTACTATCGCCCGCTTGACTGCTCTCTCTGTGCCTGGCATTGTCGGTATGAGCAGTGACCCAATCTGTGGTTTGTTCCGGCTTTGCACCCGCGGCAGACCCAGGGGAGTTGAGCTACGCATCGAGGATGAATCAGTTTATATTGACCTGTATATTATTGTCGAACATGGCGTGAATATGCTTGAGACAGGATCACGCCTTCAACAACAGGTCGCCGAAGCTATCAGCACGATGGTGAGCATGACAGTGAAGGAAGTGAACGTTTACATTCGGGATGTCCGCTAAGATCGGTACAGTTTGGCGGCGATGCCCCGAACCTGTTCCGGCGGCAACGTTTATTACCGTTCTTACGGGCAGAGAGCCGCAGACTAAGACAGCTAAGGGGGTTATAGCTAGCGAGGAGAGTGATGGGCCCCAGACGACGAGCCAGGATAGTCGCCCTCCAAACTCTTTTTGAAGTGGACACTGTTGATCATCCTCCGGAGGAAGTCCTTGAGCACTCTCTGGTGGAAACACCGCTACCAGGCGAGGCCGCAGAATATGCCCGCCATCTTGTTAGAGGCGTAATACAAAACCGTGCGCAGATCGATGGGATCATCCAGAAAGCCGCCCCAGCTTGGCCCCTTGACCAGATGGCCTCGATCGACAAGAATATTCTGCGTCTTGCAATTTTTGAGTTATTATTTAATAATACGAGCGTCCCAGCCAAAGCGGCTATCAATGAGGCTGTAGAGCTGGCTAAGCTCTTCGGCAGCGATAGCTCAAGCCGGTTCATCAATGGAGCCCTCGGAGCAATTACTCCACGATAAAAACTTATTATGAGGAGGTGAAAGGATGGCCCAAGACACTTTCGAGCGTCTGAAAAAGATCATCATGGAACAGCTAGGCGTCGAGGAGAACCAGGTGGTACCGAATGCTTCCTTCGTCGAGGATTTAAATGCTGATTCCCTTGATCTTGTAGAACTCATCATGTCTCTGGAAGAAGAGTTCGGTATGGAGATATCCGACGAAGAGGCGGAAAAGATTATTACGGTACAAGATGCCGTAGATTATATTAACGAACATTTATGATCAACTTGAGGGCTAAACAGCAACATACTTAAAGCGGATTGGGATGAGTCTGGACTGGCAGACCTGTAAGCCTCTTAGAGGTCTGCCTTTTTTCGTCTAGCCTCAGGGTAGAGCTCAGCCTGCGTGGGATGGCTCTGTCTATGAACAATTGCACCAGGTGCCCTGAGTGAAAAGGGAGTGATCAAATGCGCCGTAACGCAAGCGAATTGACACCTCGCCACAGGGTCCTTTGCGCCCTGCGGCACGAGCAGCCGGATAGAATTCCAGTGGACTTCTGGGCCAACTCGGCCGTCTGGGACAATCTAAAGAGATACTTCGGTGTGACGAGAAAGGCTGAAGTGCTGGAAGGGCTGGAGGTGGATTGTCGCACCATCGAGCCGTGTTATGTGGGGCCACCCGTCGAAATTGTCCCAGACGCATTCCTCAATATTTGGGGGACACATCGCAAGTACGCCAGGACCGACTATGGCCAGATGTGGGTCTTTGATAGCTATCCGTTGGGTAAGGCGTCCACCGTCGCCGAGGTGGAGTCCTATCCCTGGCCAAAGGCGGAATGGTTCGATGTAAGCGACCTCATCGAGCAGATCCGAGCGATCAACGGAGGAACAGGATATTTCATCCACTATCGTCTCGGCAGTCCTTTCGAGACCGCCTGGGCCTTGCGCGGTTTAGAGCAGACGCTCATCGATATGGCTGAAGGGTCGGAAATAGTGGCTGCCCTTCTGAACCGCATCACTGACTCCCTGATCGCTATAGGCCGTAAGGTGCTGGAGGCGGCCGATGGACTGATTGACGCGGTCCGCACAGGCGATGACGTGGCCACTCAACAGGGGCTCCTGATGTCTCCAGCTACGTGGCGGAGATACATTAAACCCTGCCACGTGCGCCTGAACAGGATGATCCACGACTATGGGGCGAGGGTCTTGTACCATTGCTGTGGTGCTGTTTATGACCTCATCGATGAATTCATTGATATGGGTATAGATATTCTTAACCCTCTGCAACCACGGGCGGCGAAGATGGATCTGGCCCTCATCAAGGAGAGGTATGGTGACCGTCTGTGCTTCCACGGAGGCATCGACGTCCAGCGGACACTGCCCTTCGGCACGGTGGCGGAGGTGGCTGCCGAGGTGCGTGAGAGGGTAAGGGTCTTAGGTAAGAATGGCGGCTACGTTATGACTGCTGCCCACGGTATCCAGCCAGACGTCCCTTTGGCTAACATCCTGAGCATGTACGATGTCTCACTACGTTAAAGAGAGGCGTCACCAGATGATGAGCACCCCTAAAGAGAAGATGGATAACGCTTTCAATCATCGCGCAGGTCCCATCCCCTGGGTTGAGATCGTGGTAGATGAAACCATAATGTCTAAGATACTTGGACGGGAGGTTCGCTCCTGGCAGGATAGGGTAGATTTCGCCCGCCAGGTCGGACTCGCTGCTCTAGGGATATATCACTGGGAACGATACGGCAGTCACAAAGACGAATCCAGAGAAGTATTGCACCACTATCCCTTGATAAAGGAGCGCAGTGATCTGGAGAAGCTGAGGATTCCCCCCGTAGACGAGGACGCTATCATCAGCGAGGTCAAAGAGGCGAAGCGAGCTATTGGCGATAGTGGCATCACCCTCTTCTGTGAGTTTGCCTTCTGTCTGGATCAGACCATCGCCGACATGGGCTTTGAGAACTTCTGCCTCAAACTCTACGATGACCCCGAATTCGTCAGGGAGATGTTGGGACGCTACGCTGCCCACATCGGCAACCTGATAGACCTCTATAACCGGCTGCCAGAGATCGATTTCGTCTGGATCGGCGATGACCTCGCCTACAAGGCCGGGCTCTTCGTCTCACCGGCGCTGTTTCGCCGGCATATCCTGCCCTTCTTTCAATCCCTGGCTGAGCGCATAAGGAAGCCCTGGGTCTATCACAGCGATGGCAATATCAGTGAGGTACTCAACGATATTCTCGCCCTGGGCCCTACGGCCCTCCATCCTATAGAGCCAGATGCGATGGACATCTATCAATTGAAGAGGGACATCGGAGATAAAGTATGTTTGATCGGTAATCTGGATGTTGACCTCATCGCCCGCGGCTCTGAGGAGGAGGTATGTCGAGAGGTCGCCCGACTGCTAGGTATCTGCGGTAAGGGTGGGGGCTACGCCTTCAGCAGCGGCAATGCCATAACCAAGTATGCGAAGCTGGAGAACGTGCTCGCCATAGCCAGAACGATCAAGGAGTACAACGATACCCATTATCAGTCTCCAGTCGCCCAATCTAGATAACTATTATGGAGGATCGGGATGGTAGATCTAGAGCAACTTTCGCAGGCGATCATCACGGGTAAGGAGAAGACAGCAAAGGAACTGACCGGACAGGCCCTGGCCGAGGGGAGCGTCCCTGAGCACATCATCAACAATTATATGATCCCGGCTATGGAGGAGGTAGGCGCTCGCTTCGAGCGAAACGAGTTTTACCTACCGGAGATGCTCATCGCCGCTCGGGCGATGCAGGGAGCGTTATCCCTCCTCAAACAGCAGCTTGTAGGTAAAGAGGTTCCAACCGTTGGTAAGGTAGTTGTTGGCACTGTCCAGGGTGATCTGCATGACATTGGCAAGAACCTGGTAGCGATGATGCTAGAGGGTAGCGGCTTTGAAGTCTTGGATCTGGGAGTCGATGTTCCGCCAGATGGATTCGTCGAGGCCATCCAAAGCAGCAGCGCCCAGATCATCGGGATGTCTGCTCTCCTGAGCACTACTATGATCAAAATGAGGGTCACCATCCAGGCCCTGCGGGAGGCTGGACTCCGCGATCAAGTGAAGGTGATGATCGGTGGCGCGGCAGCTTCCCAACGTTACGCTGAGGAAATTGGTGCCGATGGCTACGCCTCCAACGCCTATGGGGCGGTGACCCTGGCTAAGAAATTTATCGCCTCCTAGCTAACGCAGTTAAGGGGACTCGGATATCCTATAGGTATCGCCGATGAAGAAACAGGGGAAAGCACCTATATTAACTCTACTGAAGCCACTGCCTGATGTCCGACTGGACAGGGAGAGGGCAGCCCTGCTGATCATAGATATGCAGTACCTTGACGCTCACCCAGACTATGGGCTTATCGCGAGGGCCAAAGGATGCGACTTACCAGAAGAAACCTACGGCTATTACAGCGATAGGCTGGCACTCATTATCGCCAATATTCAGAAGCTACTTGCGGCCTTCCGTGAACGCGGCATGGAAGTGATCTATACCAAAATACAATCACTCACCCCGGATGGACGAGATAGGGGATTACAACACAAAGGCCGAGACATCGAAGCCAAACCAGGTTCCTTGGAGGCCGAGATCCTGCCAGAGCTGAAGCCTTTGGAGGGGGAAATTGTCCTGACCAAGACGGCTTCCGGAGCCTTTAATTGCACGGCTATAGATTACGTGTTAAGGAACCTAGGCATAACCCAGCTGGTGATTGTGGGGGTAGTGACCAACGGCTGTGTGGAGACCACAGTGCGCGATGCCTCGGACCGTGGCTACCAGGTTATTCTCGTCGAGGATGGCTGCGCTGCCCTCACCTCTGCAGCTCATCAGGCTTCCATCAATAATTTGAGTGAACATTATGCTAAGGTTTTATCTACCGAGGAAGTCCTCGACAATTTGAAATACATGGGATCGGTCTGAGAACAAGAGTTTATAAACTGGGCAGTTGGACGACCTCGAGTTCCTTATGTCTTACTCCCCGCGGCTGACCCAGCCAGGCGAACAGTCCCGAAAGGGCCGTAGCCGCTGTGCCGATAGCGAAGGCGCTCAGGTAACTGCCGCTAATATCGAAAACATAGCCACCAAACCAGGCCCCAATGCCTGCCCCTAACCCATAGGCTGAACCCAACAACCCATTAATCGTCGCTAGATAAGGCCCGGCAAAGACATCAGCAGCCATGGAGGAGAGGAGTGAGATGCGTGAGCCGAATCCCAAGCCGAAGAAGAGCGCATAGACGTAAAGTGGCCAGCTTTGGGAGGCATCGCGCAGCACCAACGTTATGAGGGCGCTTAATAACACGGCCACCGTGCCCAGACTATAGGCCGCCTCCCGGCCAAGACGGTCTGAGGCGTAACCCCAGACGATATATCCGATGGCCATCAAGAGGCCAACGAGACCGAAGATGAAGGCTGCAAAGCTCCGGCTATAACCTATATCGACGCACCAGGCCACCTGGTGCACCAACATAAGGGTTAACGGTGCCACTCCTAAAACCGAGGCTGTGAAGAGGAACCAAAAACGGGAGGTACCCAGCGCCGCCTTAATCGTCCAACCATGGTGTACCGAGATGTGTCCGCTGGTACTCGTTCCAAGTCCACCCCCATTCGGCTGAGGATCGCTGCTCGATGTAGTGACTCCATCTGGTAATGACGCCATCCGGCTGGGGTCACGGCGCAAAAGTAGGGCCACGGCAGGCAAGGTGATGACGATAAACAAGGTGGCCAGGACGATGTACGCCTGCCGCCAGCCTATAGTAGAAATGAGGACCTCACTTAGAGGGGCTATGGCCAGGATACCGACCCCTGAGCCGGCGCAGGCGATACCCACTGCCGCCCCGCGCTTGCGGATAAACCACCGTGAGACAAGCGCCACGTGGGGTGTAAGCCCGAGAACTGTGAAACCGATAAAGGCTATCACCCCATAAAAGAGATAAATCTGCCAGAGATATTGCAGCGTGCTACAGGCGATCAGCCCCAGGGCAAAGAGCATCGCCCCACCCGAAAAGGTCTTTTGGGGACCAAACCGATCCAGAATGGCCCCAACGAGGGGTGAACCCAGGGCGAAGATTACATTGCCAAGCAAGATCACGCCAGCGACGCTGGCCCGGCTCCAGTGAAATTCATCGATGAGGGCCACCAGGAAAACAGCATAAGAGTGCTTTATGCCAAAGGTTAGGGCCAGGCTGGTAAAGCATACAGCTACGATGACCCAGCCATAGAAAAATGGTGTCGTTCGCTCCTGCCGTAACATACGGAACTATGCTCAAGCGCCTTCTGTAAGGGTCATCTCTCTTACGCACAACCTCACCAACCTGCTGAAGGTGGGCACTGCTCGCTGGACGTTGCTGACCACCATCTCGTGCGTAATTTTTTCCGGCAACATCCCGGCGGCCATATTGGAAATGCAGGAGAGCCCTAAGATTTTCAGTCCCAGATAGTGAGCCACAATAACCTCTGGCACGGTAGACATCCCCACCGCATCTGCCCCCAGATAGCGGGCCATCCGAATCTCAGCCGGGGTCTCAAGGTTGGGCCCCAGGAAATGCATGTAAACCCCCTCCCGCAGGGTGATGCCCTCCCGCTGGGCGATCTCTTTGGCCAACTGCCGCAAGGACCAATCATAGGCTTCCGACATCTCGGGGAAGCGGGGCCCCAGCTCCTCATCATTCGGACCTATCAAAGGATTATCACCGCTGTAATTTATATGGTCGCTGATCAACATCAAATCCCCAGGGCGAAAGTTCTCGTTGACCCCTCCGGAGGCGTTAGTGACGATAAGGGCTTTTATGCCCAGTTTCCTCATGACGACCACTGGGAAAGTTACCTGACTATAGGGATAGCCCTCGTAGCGATGAAACCGGCCCTGCATAGCCACGACCGGTTTTCCCTCCAGCATTCCCAAAACCAGGCGACCGGCATGGCCAGGCACAGTAGAGACAGGGAAATGAGGGATATCCTTATAGGAGATAGCCACAGCTGAAGAAATCTCCTCAGCCAAGGGTCCCAGCCCTGATCCCAGGATCAACCCTGCCTGAGGAACAATATCGCTCCGTGAACGAATGAATCCTACCGCCTCGGTGACAGCGGAAACAATGCCTTTCACAGTCAATCCCCCTTTGTCGAATAGACTAGAGAACCCTCTCGGTTAAGCCCCAAAGACCCTGGCTGCTCTGCTACTGCACTCGGCGATGATCTGCTCTTCATCCAGGGTCTTCAACCGGCGGTCTTCCATCAGGATACGCCCGTCGACAATGACAGTTGCTACATCATCACAGCGAGCCGTGTAAACCAGATTGAGGACCAGGTTATTGATCGGCACTAACCGCACATGCTCCATATCCAGAAGGATGAGGTCAGCCTTCTGGCCCACAGTCACCGTCCCGATCACATCTCCCAGTCCCAGGGCTTTCGCCCCTCCGATTGTGGCCATCTCTAGGCAAGAGTGTGCTGGTGAGGAGCCCATCTCCCAGGGGTGAATCACCGCCGCTAGATACATCTCTTTCAAGATGTCAACTGTATCATTGCTTCCACAGCCGTCACTGCCCAACCCTACGGCCAGGCGGCGTCCCAGCAGCTGCGGGATTGGCGCTATCCCACTAAAGAGCTTCAGGTTACTCCCCGGATTATGGGCAATACCAACATTGGGACGATCCAGAATAGCTATATCCTGAGACGAGAGATGAACACAATGGGCCGCCAGGAGAGGACGCTCCAAACAGCCCAGCTCCAGGAGCACCTCTGGTGGCCTCTTGCCGTACTTCTCTATGGACTCAGCCACCTCCCTCTCCGTCTCCGACAGGTGAGTATGTAAACCAATCCCTAAATCGGCCGACGCAGCCACCACTTCACGGATGGTATCAAAAGAGCAAGTATAGGTGGAGTGTGGAGCCAGCCCGGCCATGATACGACCGTTTTCACGTCCATTCCATCGTTCGACAAAGGTCACGGCCCGTCGGAATTGGGCCTCGGTGCTACCACGCTCAGGTCTGGTCTCCATAATTCCCTCATACAGGCAAGCCCGCAGGCCAGCCACCTTGATGGCCTCAGCGATGACCTCCTGGTTAAAGAACATATCGGCGAAGGTGGTGATGCCAGCCTTTATCATCTCCGCAGCAGAAAGAAGAACGGCCCAGTAAAGGTCATCAGGTGTCATCTTTGTGATATAGGGTGCTCCCCATTCGAGCCACTCTTGCAGGCGCATCGCTTCTGAGGTGCCTCGGTGGAAGGACTGGCCCACGTGGGTGTGAGTGTTGACCAGACCGGGCAGCAGGACCGAACCTCGTCCCTCTATAGTTTTATCTGCTTCCACGGCGAGGCTTCCCGTGGGGGCGATGGCCACAATAAGCCCTTTGTCGATGAGCACATCAGTATGCTCCAAGACCCCATCGTCAGACAACGTGACCACAGTGCAATCTTTGATAAGGATATCACTCTTCATCCCATACCTCTCCTGCAGAAGATTCTGAAGGGCCGTAGTCCAGCTCTCAGGGATGTTTCAACCCGGCGAAGTGCGAGGTGCCTACCTATGCGCTGTGGGCAGGCTGACTCATCTATTCCTCAGCACGGACCGACTCATGCCAAGGGATCACTTTATTCTCAATGAAGCCAACGAGGGTAAAGGCCAGTACAGCGAGAGTAGTGGTAATGACTATGCCCCCCCACACAAGCGGAATCCGCACCCTGAAGCTGGCATCCAGGATAAGAAAACCCAAGCCCCTATCCGCGGCCAACCATTCGGCGACCATTGCCCCCAGGACAGAGGCTGTAGCCGTTATGCGCAGGGCGGAGAAGACATAGGGCAGCGAGGTGGGGAAACGTATCTTCCAGAAGAGGTCCCACTCGCCGGCAGCTAAAACGCGCATCATCTCCAGAGCCTGCATGTTGACCGACCGTAGACCCTTCAGCGTATTCACCAAGGTGGGAAAGAAGCAAATCATAGCCGCTATGGTTATCGTCGTCACATAACCGCGACCCAGCATCAAGGTTATCAGCGGCGTTATGGCAACGATGGGTGTGCTGCGCAGGGCCACGGCGAAGGGGAGAAACGTATTCTCGATGGTCTGTGAGCGCGTGAAGGCGAAAGCCATAATGAAGGCCACTCCATTACCAATGATGAACCCTCCTATGGCCTCGATTACGGTTGGCACAAGGTTATACTGATATATGTCCCACTCGTTAAACAGGGATTGCCCGATGCGACTCGGCGCAGGAAGCAAGTACTGAGGGACATCAAAGACCATGGTCAATGCCTGCCAGACCACTACCACAGCTATTAAACCCGTGACGCTGAGCAGCCCACCGCTCAACCTGGCCAGCAATGGCTTTTTTGGCGGCGCAGGCTGTATGGCCAGCGTTTGCCCTGTTGTTACCTCTTGCTCTGTCAGCACTTCCGTCATTGAGAGGCTATCCTCCAAAAGACTGCTTCGTTATTCACCTTCAAACTCCGATGCGGAGGCAGCTGCAGGATTATTCCTCAGCCGCCTCACGGTATTCGGCCTCGAGGGCCGATTCATGCCATGGAACGACGATGCGCTCCACGACGCCGACCAAAAGAAAACCGACTATGGCGATAAGAGCACTGAATATCATCACCGCCCACAGGCGGGGGATATCGAAAGAGAACATCGACCACAAGATGACAAAACCGATACCAGATTCTGAGCCAATCCATTCGCCGATGATGGCTCCGAGGATAGAGGCCGCTGCGGCGATCTTCAAAGCAGCAAAAAGATAAGGCAGAGAGGAGGGGAAACGGATCATGCGAAACACATCCCATTCGCCGGCGGCCAAAACGTGCATCATTTCCAAAGCTTGTGGGTTCACCGATTTCAAGCCCTTAACCGTATTGACCAGGGTCGTGAAGAAGCAGGCTATGGCGGCGATAGCGATCTTGGGCTCATAACCATTTCCCAACCAGATGACCAGCAGAGGGGCGATAGCCAGCATGGGAACGGAATGGAGAACAACGGCTACCCGGTAAAAGGCATCTTCAATCAGCGGCGAACGAACGAACATAAGGGCCAGGGAGATGGCCACACCGTTACCGATGATGAAGCCTACGGCTGCCTCGTATAAGGTGGGTTGAGCAGCTTTAAAGAAGATGTGCTGCGCCCGCAGAAATGCCTCTAATATAGCTGAAGGAGCCGGTACCACAAAACTGGGAATATTAAGGATCCTATTAACCGCCTCGCAGAGGAAAACAAGGGTGATAAAGAAGATTGCTGTTGGCCCGTAGGCCCGCACAATTCTTCGTAACTTTCGTTTCATAAAGCTGCCTACTCCTGCCCTTAAGCCCTCTTTTCAAAGAATCTTCGATCTCTTATTTGGTCACCCTTATCCCACCTCCGCGCTGAGGGGGGCCAGCTCTTCTGTCTTGGGTGCTTCGTAAAGGGCCTCTGTGACTGCATTGGTATACTCGAAGCATTCCCTGCTGCGCAGCATCTCAAGCGTTCTTGGTCGAGGTAGATCGATATTCAACGCAGCCTTGATCTGCCCAGGACGAGGGGTCATCACCAGCACCCGATCGGAGAGAAACACTGCCTCAGGGATGCTATGGGTAACCAGGAGGGCCGTGGTAGCGCTCTCCTTCCAAATCCGCAGCAATTCAACGTTCATCCGCTGTCTGGTTATCTCATCCAGGGCTCCAAAGGGCTCGTCCAGCAGGAGCACTGCTGGATTCAACACCAGGGCTCGGGCGATGGCCACCCTCTGCTTCATCCCGCCAGAGAGCTGCCAGGGATTGGCACTCTCAAAGCCAACCAGTCCCACCAGCTCCAGCAGTTGCTTCGGCTTCTCATAGAGGGAACGATCAGCCGGCCTAACTACCTGTAAAGGCAGACGAACATTCTCGAGCACATTTCGCCAGGGTAACAGGATCGGGTCTTGGAAGACAAATCCGAAGACACGATTATTGCGCGCCTCTTCCGGCGTCTGCCCATTGATGTGAATTTCACCTTTGGTGGGCGGCAGGATGTCTGCGACCAGACGCAGGATGGTCGATTTACCACAGCCGGATGGTCCAATCAGGGAGACGAACTCGTTTTGCCGCACTTCAAAAGTGATATCTTGAACAGCTGTCAGCATGCCGGCCGATAACTTAAATTGCTTGGTAACATTCTTTAGTTGAATACTAGGTAATATACCCTTCATCAATTTTCTATCCTCAATAAGTAACTATAAGTAACTATTATCCTGTATTCTTGCCAGAAAAATGCTGTGGTTGGGCGGCGACAGCCGCCCAACCACAGCCTAATTTTTACTACAGAAGATGCGTCTTCCCGCCGTAGGCCTTCTCCAGAACCTCCAGTGTGATCAGGTCGTCAACCTTAGCGTCCTTCTTCTTCAACTGCCCCGTGTCAACGAGCAGCTCGATCCCTTCCTGCCAGACCTTTGGGTCCATCCAGAAGAGTCCCTTCTGCTTGGTCAAGGGCGACTCAGTGTAAGGCAGCTGGGCCTCGTTCTCCCAGATCTGCTGCTGGAGGCTCAACCCTTCCTGCCCATACTTCTCCACGGTCAGCTTGGCTATCTCTTCCAGGTGAGCATTGTTGTATTCCCAACCCTTGATCGACGCCCGCAGCCATCTGACCAGCATGTCCTCGTTCTTCTCCAGGGTCTTGGGCTGGGCGATGCAGATGTTGCCGTAGAACTTGTAGCCGGCATCGTAGGAGGGCCAAACGACAGGATTGATGCCCTTCTCCTTCAGCATATATGGCTGGTTGGTGGCATAACACCAGTAGGCGTCGCACTGCTTGGTCAAGAGCGGGGTTGGATCAAAGCCCACTGGCACGATCTCCACCTTCTCCGGCGGGATCTTGTGGATGGCCAGAATGGTGCTGAAGGGACCACGTGCCCCCGTCTGGAGACCGATCTTCTTGCCGATGAGGTCCGCCGGCTTCGTAATCGGCTTCTCTGGCAGGCTCATCAGGGCTGAGGGTGCCTTTTGAAAGTTGGTCGCAAAGCACCTCAGCGGCATTCCCTGGTCAACGACCGACATGATGAAACGGTCAGCCCCACCATGTAGTCCGATAGGTGAGGTGCCTGCTGAGATGAGTGGCAAGACGTCCACTTGCGGTCCACCGGGTAGGATGATGACGTCCAGCCCCTCTTCCTTGTAGTACCCTTTATCAATCGCCGCCCAATAACCGCCGAATTCAACGTTCTTGATCCAGAGCAGCTGAACAGTGATGCGCTCTAACGCCTTGGGCGCTGCCGGGGCACAGCCAGCTGCCAGGCTTCCCAACGCCGAGATGCTCACCAGGGTCGTCCCAGCCACCAGACCAGTCTTCAGAAAATCACGTCTGGTCATGGAGTTGGACCACAAGGCATCCACGTTTCGCTTTGCCATAATATCCCCTTCCTCCTTATTAGTAAACTTAGGCAAAATCAGAGGGCGGTGATCCTCAATATCTCCACCAGCCCCCACATTCCAGAATCAAGGCTTCCTTCGCAAGAACACTCGCTTCATCAAATCATCCACTCCAAAGGATCCTTCTCCAGGGATCTAACTATCGTCTTGCGACCATGCACCTCCTTCCTCTATCGCCTGACAAAACCGTCTCCCACCCCCTTATCGATGGATCTCCATAGCCATAACCTACCACCTCATTATGCATAGGCCCCAGGAAAAAGTCAAATCGACGGGTTTCGATAGATGTAACACACCGCCTCATCACCGCCGTGATTATTACATAGGATTCAGGAAAATGTCAAATCTCTTAGCGAACGAGCGCAGCGCATTGACTACCCATTCGAAAGCGGCTATGATAGTGGTAGTTAGCAGACAGGTTATTTTTCTGAGCGGAAAGTGAAGCTACTTCTCACCTATTTGCGAAGTGGCTTTTTTATCCTCTGTGGATTTGGGTTACGCCACCTGGGTCATCTTGGGTCCACGGTCTCTCGACGAAGCGGGGAGGTATCCTCTTGGCTGAACTGGGGCTGATCTCGGATCTTGCCCTGGCCTTTTTGGCCGCATTGGCTGGCGGCGCTATAGCTGTCCGGCTCGGACAATCGGCAATCATTGGCTATCTGCTGGCTGGCATGGCCATTGGCCCATTTACGCTGCGACTGGTCGGTGATGTGGACCGGGTAAGGGTGTTGGCCGAAATCGGTGTTATCTTTCTTATGTTTGCCCTTGGGGTCGAGTTCTCTCTGACCCAGCTTAAACGTGTCCAAAGGGTGGCCATCTTCGGGGGCATCGCCCAGATTCTGCTTACCATCGCTCTCGGCTTGGCCATTGGTCAATACTTCGGATGGGACATGCCCCAGGCGGCTTTCTTTGGCAGTCTTATTGCCCTTTCCAGCACGATGGTCGTACTCAAATTACTGATGGAGCGAGGAGAGCTGGACACCGTTCATGGTCGAATTATGCTGGGGCTTCTGATCGTGCAGGATTTGAGCGTGGTACCGATGATGGTATTGCTGCCGGAGATGGCCCAGGCTGCAGACAATCTCCCTGTAACGCTGCTCTTGGCTGTCACTAAGGCGGCTCTTTTTCTGGCCGCGACCTATTATTTGGGCACCTACCTGGTTCCCCGCTTGCTCTTCAGGATTGCGGCCACCAAGTCAAGGGAGCTCTTTCTGCTCACCATTGTCTGTCTCGCCCTGGGGGCGGCGGTCGGCACCTATCTCTTTGGGCTCACCCTCGCCTTTGGTGCCTTCATCGCCGGACTGATCGTCTCAGAATCTGACTTCAGTCACCAGATTCTGGCCGAAGTCCTACCACTGCGAGACCTGTTCTCGGTCCTGTTTTTCGTGGCCATAGGGATGTTGATCAATCCTCTTTTCATCGGTCAAAATATAGGGTTGGTTATAGTAATGGTATTGGCTATAGTCTTGGGCAAGTTCCTTATTTGTTCCTTGCTCACCGCCGGCTTCGGCTATTCGTCCAAAACAGCTATCTACGTTGGGTTGGGACTGGTGCAAATAGGGGAGTTCTCCTTCGTCCTGGCCAGATTGGGCGTGGATGAAGGTATTCTGCCGGACTACATCTATTCCTTGACGCTGGCTGGGGCACTGATTACTATCCTGCTGACGCCCTTATCTATCTCCCTGGGGCCCAGACTGCTGGCCATGTTGGAGAGAACGCCTGTTCTTACCCGCCTGGCGGTTGAGAATCCGGCGTTGTACCTGGATGTCCCGCCTGCTGGACTATCGCAGCACGTCGTCATTTGTGGATATGGCGACGTTGGTCGTCACCTGGCCGCCATTTTGGATGTACGAAAGTTCAAATACCTGGTTATCGACTACGATCCCTATGTGTTGGCTGAGCTGCGCGAGCGGGGGGTTCCGTGCATTTATGGTGATGCTGCGAACGAGAGGGTGCTCGCTCAAACTAGTCTGCCCAAGGCCAAATTGTTGGCTGTGGCTTTGCCTGACCCCATCGCCACCGACCTGGTAATCAGGAATGCCTTGCGTCTCAATCCAAAGTTGGACATCATCGCCCGCGCTGAGCATGTTGCAGTTCTTGAGCCATTGTGCAAAAGTGGGATGGTGGAGATGGTGCATCCCAAATTTGAGGCTGCCCTAGAGATGATCCGCCATACTCTACACCGCTTCGGTGTCTCCGGTCCGGAGAGCCAATCTCTGGTCAATCGTCTTCGAATGGATCATTACCGCACTGAAACGTAGGAGGCGTTATTTTGTTGAGAGGACTTCCTTCTCCCCCGCTAGAGCCTGTTCAAATGCGGAAACCTGGGGCAGATGACCGCTGGAACTTCTTGGTCAATCTTACAGATGGCACCCTCTTTTGGTTGGGTTTCGCCTTTGTCTCTCCACCAACCATCTTGACCGTCTTTGTTGCCCATCTCATCAACTCTAATCTGGTCATCGGTGCGGTTCCAGCGATGGTCACCGTTGCTTGGGCTCTACCCCAGTTGGCCGCGGCCAATTACGTGCAGCAGTTGCCGACCAAGAGGTTATTTATCATTAAGACCGCGCTGCCAGGTCGTCTGGCCCTTATATTGATGGTTATCGCTACAGCCTTTCTGTCCGTATCTCATCCAACGCTGACTCTTGTGCTCTTCTTCATTTTCTTTGGCATCTTCCGTCTCAGTGGGGGGCTGAGCATGCCGGCCTGGATGGATATGATTACCCGGGTGATTCCTGGACGATTGAGGGGTCGCTTCTTCGGGCTAGCAGCTTTCTTAGGAGGAGCGATCAGCGCCGTGGCCCTATTCATCAGCGGCCCTATTCTGAGAGAGTATCCTTTTCCGCTCAATTTTGTTATTTATTTCTCCCTGGCCCTTTTCTTCACTACCATCTCCTTGACCTTTCTGGGTCTGACCAAGGAGCGCCAGGCTAAAGGGGTAAGGAAGGCCCTGCCGTTTCAGGAGTATGTGGCTGGCTTGCCGGCTATTCTGCGAAAGGATCGGGCTTACACCCGCTTTCTCATCTTCCGAATTGTTTTGACTCTCGGCACTATGGCCATCGGCTTCCTGGCCCTTTTTGCCATCAGAGAATGGGGGGTGGGGGACCAGGAGGCGGCCACTTTCACCTCCATTATGTTGGGGAGCCAAACGATAGCCAATCTCGCCTGGGGGGCCTTAGCTGATAGACGTGGTTATAAGATAGTCAATGAGCTGGCCGGGTTATGCGTTGGCCTGGCGGCCTTAGTGGCCTTGTTGGCCCCATCGCTTGTCTGGTTTCAGCTCTCCTTCGTTTTCGTCGGTTTGGCCATAGCTGGTTACTATGTCTCCGATCCCAATCTTCCCATCGAATTTGCCAACTCAGCAGATCGTCTACACTATGTGGCCTTAACCAACACGGTGATGGCGCCTTTTATGGTGGCCGCTCCTCTCATCGGTGGTTTGATCGCTGATCTACTCAGCTACAGGCTTCTCTTCTTAGCGGCTCTGATCGTTAACTTAATCGGCTTCACGTGTATGGTGTGGTTGGTCAGAGAGCCGAGATACAGGCTTAGGTGAGATACAATCAGGGGCTTTGCCCCTCGATAGTCAGTGACTGCAGAGCAGTGCTGACGAAAGGGCGGAGTGGTAGTGATGGCTGACATCGCCGGAGCCATCCCGGTCAAGAGCATCTCTGAGGAATATCATTATATAGCCAGTCAAAGATGCGCTTGTGGTAGTCGTTACAAGTTGCAGCACCAGAGCCTCCTGCTGGAGGGCCCTTATGACCTCCTTCGCGTTGTCTGTTTGCAATGCGGTGCCGAGAGGGAATTTCTCTTTGACATTCGGGCCTTTTTTGGTCGAACGGAGGGAAATGAACAAGGAGTTTGACCTAATGAAAAAGACCATCTCTGACCGGGTGATCGATCATATCCTGGTATTGATCCTGACGGCTATCGTTGTCCTCATCCTGCTTTTCCTGATGGGGCCAGTAGTAGAGCGCCTGCCGGAATATTTAGATGCTCTTAAACGGTAGAGATTGAGGGAACCCTAGATCTCCCCGACTGCACAAGTCTCACAGTAATATAGCCTCCTTCATAATGACCCCCAAACCCCCGCAAGGGGTTCAAGGTAGCCCTTCGGGTTTGATTTTGTGCTCTGGGGCACATCCCCAGACCCCTGCCAAGGGGCGCAGCCCCTTGGAACCCTCGTTGTTTATCACTCTCACTCTCAGGTTAGCGGCTTGACACTGAGTGAGGAAGCTGCCAGAATGGCGCAGGGCTTCACTGCCCCTCTGGAAGAATATGGGAGGGAATTGATGATCATCAAAACGTTAACGGTCGGACCGCTGACCACCAATTGCTATATCGTCACCTGTCCGGAGACACGGCAAGCCCTGGTGATAGACCCCGGCGGCGATGCCCCCCTTATTCTCAGCAGCTTGCAGCAGCTCAAAGCCACTGTGCGCTATATTGTTAATACCCATGGGCACTTTGACCATGTCCTGGCCGATAAAGAGCTCAAGGAGGCGACTGCTGCCCCTCTCGCTATCCATCGCCTCGACGTTCCCCTTCTGCAGTCCGCTGCGGCGAATGCAGCGCTATTTACGGGGAATCAATATGCTGAATGTCCTGCCCCGGACCTCTTCCTTGAGGAAGGTGATACACTCAAAGTAGGCACTCTTACCCTGCAGGTATTGTTCACGCCGGGGCATACCCCTGGCCACATCTCCTTACATATCGCCGGAAGCGTATTCGTCGGTGATGTCCTTTTTAATCACGGCATCGGTCGGACCGATCTGCCGGGCGGAAATCAGGAGCAGCTGCTGCAGAGTATAGTCCAGAAGCTGTTTCCCCTGGGCGATGCCACCCGAGTTTACCCGGGCCATGGCCCCTCCACGACCATCGGACAGGAGAGGCTCAGCAACCCTTGGCTTTGATAGAGGTTATCGCTCGAGAATAAGTGGCAGCAGCAGCCGCTGAGCGTAGTTCTGATCGATGCTCACGTCGTCGAGGTAGGCACGTAAATCGTGGGCATCGTTCCATTGCACGACGTTAAAGTAGAGCTCGATCTGTTTCCCTTTATAGGACGTCAGATCATAGGTGACCTTGGTCCAGCTCGGCGCTTGCCGCACCGTGTCGCGCGGTATCACCCAGACAACAACTGGCTCACCCCCCGCAGGCGTGTAATGAAACTTCACCTCGAACCAGGCACGGCCGGGCTGGGTGGTAGCGATCCTATAGACAAAAGAGAGGATCGGCTTCGTCAGTGTGTCTGGCACGGTGATCTTCTGCCAGATGGTCGAATTGCCATATTCCTGTCCCGGCTCCGCCTTAAAATCATCCCCCAACAAGGCTGCCTGCAAGCCGGTGTAGGCCAAATTGCTTAACTTAGGGGCGGTACTGCCCAGCACGTTCCAGCCGGCGTCAGGACCAAAATCAGTTATGGACTCAAAGTCGCCATTGGTGACCACGTTGGGCTGAACGATGGTCGTTTGAGCATCAGCTGTCGCTGGGAAGGCTTCCACATTGCCGGCCCAATCCCTGGCCCGTGAACGGAATTCGTAGGTGTGCCCCGCAGTCCCGTTGAAGGTGGCCGAGGTGGCCGTGGTACTACTGAGCCAATCCTGCCATGTTCCTCCTACTACGCTCGTATCCCGATATTGTACATCGTAGTTCACGATACCCCAGCCAACATCGCTGCCCGTCCAGCTGACCATGAAGCTTTTCTGACTTTGCGCTGGGAGGGGATTCACCATCGAAGTGGGAGGTGTCGTGTCCGGTGGTAAGGACTCCACTAACAGACGGGGTGAACCGCCAATGATGTAGTCATTGAGATTATCCTGAAAATTCTTATTATCTGTTGCGCCAGGGAGGGAGATTCTATAGACGTTATTCAGCGGTGACCTCACTTCCGTTCGTCCATCGGGGTAGACCAGTGTGGCCGTGGGCGCAGAGGCAGCCACAGTGCCCTCCGTCGCCTGGGGAGACTTGTCCCATAAGACAGTTACCTTGCCCTGCGGTGTTCCAAAGGTTATTCTCTCCACATCACCCACGCTCGTTCGTAACCCGGAGAATAGGTTGGAAAGATAAGTAACCGCAACCTGGTAAGCCGTATACGCTGGGCGGGGGGAGCCACCGTTTCGAATAAGCCCGTACCCTTGCGAGTGCGTTCCGTCATAATATTGCCAGCCATCATCGTAGAGCTGAAAGATCAGGATGCGCGTGAGCCCAGCGGCAAAGCCGTAGGCGAAGGCCTGGATGATGAAATCAGCCTGTTCACTGAGATTGGCGCTTCCTTTGAAATTGCGGTCTCCGCAATCAATGGCTCCTTGTAAATCTCTATCGCCACAAGCGGGGGCGTTGGTCTCATTCACCCAGATCTCCTTATTGGCGCTCATGCCGAATTCACGCAGCCATGTACGGGTAAGCACCGTGCCTGTCCAGAGATCGAATGGTCGACTATAAAAATGCAGAGGGATCACGTCGAAGAAGAAGTTATTGGTGGCGGCCAGCGGGTCGGCCTTGATCAGGGCAAGGACCTGACGGAGGAAGCTGGCTGAGGCATCACGGAAAGAGTAATGGGTGAGCCCGCCCATCATTATTTTGGCCGTCGGGTCAGCCGTCTTGGCGGCCAAATAGGCTACCTTCAATAAGCGATAGTAACTTTCTGGATTGGAGGCCCAGAAACCGCCATCGATGGCCGGGAAATCGGGCTCATTCCAGATCTCCCAGTACTTAATTTTATCTTTATAGCGGTTGACGGTGGTGTAGACGAAGCGAGCCCAGTGGTTATTCATGTTGATGGACTTAGCCGGCCCGGGTATATCTGTCCCATCAGTGAACACGGGCTGCCCCAAAGAGCGGGGAGGATAAGTGGCTGGGCTGGGAGAAGCGCTTTTTATGGATACAGCCTCTGCCTGGCGTGGCCGGGGGCCAACTTCAGGAAACGGAGCAGCCTCCATCGCCGTAACTGAGGCGCTTGTGATCCATCCCGGTGTACCGAGCAATACAGCATCGATGTTGAAACCGTGAGCGACATCCGAGTCCACAACCTGGTCCTGGAGACGGTAGGCCTGATCGGGGTTACTAATGATCAAGCCATCGGTGGTCTCGATCTCATGCCAATAGAATACCCAGCGGTTCCACTTCGCTCCAGCCTCCTTTGCCTGTTGATAGCGCTTATCAGAGCTGGTGATCTGGTTGCTGGCTACAGCACTTATGTGAACGATGCCAAAGCGGTCATTTGGTGTTACGCTGAGCGCTCGGTACGTCTCCCCCAATGCGGGAACCTGACCAGAGACGGGTGGCAACGTCAGAGTGACCAGTAGGATCATCGCTGTTAGGGAGCTCAATAGCCTAGCCCGGATGACCATAGCCTCTTCCCTCAGGTTGAACCTATGTTGCGGCTTGCCCATCATAATCACTTGGGCAAGAAAGGTCAATAGGAAAATAGTCCCCAGCAAGGTATAATGGCTGATGGGTGATACAGAGGTTGACTGCCTGCAACCCCTGGAGTCGAATGAGGCGTAGCAGGAAGGGTGGTGTGTAGTTTGGACGATCTAGCGTTGGCCAGGGACCGCTTACACCGCGATAAGGTGAATCTTGTCGTGGTAAAGGATAGTTGTTTATTGGCCAGCTCGGCTGAGGGCGGCGTCCGTCCCCTGGTGCAGATGGTGCTGCAACTGGGCGAGGAGATGCAGGGAGCGGCCGTAGCTGACAAAGTGGTAGGTAGGGCCGCAGCTCTTCTCTGTTGCTATGCTGGGGTGAGCGCCGTATACACGCCTTTAGCCAGCGAAAGCGCCCGGCAAGAGTTAAGAGCGGCTGATATCCAGATCGTAGCCGACCAGATTGTGGCCCATATCCTTAATCGGAGCGGGGATGGACCTTGTCCATTTGAACGGCTTACCGAAGGCAAAGGGCCAGCAGAGGCGCTTGCCGCTCTGCGTGCCTTCCTGGGACCCTAGACGGCGGTGATGGGAATGGCTATCCCCAGTTCCAGAAGCTTGTTATTCACGAACTGTTGTAAGCGCTCGATCATCTCCGCTGTAAGATGAGCGAAGCGGCCCTGCGTCTTTACATACTCCGCGACCGGTCGGCGTCGGCGCGGCACCTGGGTGACATTCACCCGGCCATTCTCGATCTCATAGTTCGTCCACATGCCGGTCTCGACGGCCAATCTGGCTACCTCTATACCCCGCTGGGACTCGAAGCTCCATCCCTTGGGACAGGGACAATGGATGTGTATGAAGGCTGGGCCCTTCACTGCCAGGGCCTTTCTCACCTTGTTCATCAGGTCCAGGGGGTAGCCCACGGAAGCGCTGGCCAGGTATTTGATGGCCGGATGCCCGGCGGCGATCATCTTAAGCAGGTCCTTTGGGAAGAGCTTCTTACCCTCAGGTATCACGACCCCCGGGGGTGTAAAGGTGGTGTAGCCGCCGTAAGGGGTGGTTGGCGAGGTTTGAATGCCGGTGTTGGCATAGGCCTCGTTATCGTAGCAGATGAATAATACATCGTGGGCCCTGTACATGCAGCCACTCAAGGCTTGCAGTCCGATGTCCGCCGCGCCTCCATCACCGGCGAAACAGATTATGTTAGGAAACTCTCCCTTCTTCTTGCCCTTGCGCAACAGGGCCTTATAGGCTGCTTCAATCCCCGAGACCACCGCACCGCCGTTAGTTATTTGCGTGTGAATCCAGGGCACGGCCCAGGGGCCGCAAAGGTAGCTGGTGTTGGCTACGTACATACAACCGGTGGGACCGGCGAAGATCGTGTTCTTGCCAGCGGCCAGGGCCGTGAGGCGGTAAGCCAGGGCCGGCATGCATCCGGAGCAGGTGCGGTGTCCAGGCACATAATATTCCGTGTCTGGCGCATCCCTGAGTGAGCGTACTCTATCGTATTTCTCTGTTACGGCGCTGATGGGAGCCTCGGCTCCCAGTCGCTCGATCGTTTCAGCCATAATCGTCCTCCATTCACTCCTTTACTTGCAGGGGTTCAAAACCCAGCCAAAAGACGCGTTTGCTCAGGCGCTCCATCTGCAACGCTTCCTGCATCGCCCGCGCCATGCTATAGTAGTCGCTCAGTCTGATATTTTCCCCGCCGAGACCGGACAGGAAGGTGAGCACCTTTGGGTGCTCTGGGGCATAATAGAGAGAGGCCAGGGTTTCCATCGTCAGTGGCCCGCTGTTATGCGCTGAACCGAAAGAGTTACAATTTTCCAGAACACCAACGACCTTGAAGCGAGAGAGGGTGGTGGCCACCTCCTCAGTGGGGAAGGGGCGCATGAAGCGGAGCTGGATGACCCCAATCCTCAGTCCTTCCTGGCGCAAGCGTTGCGCAGCCAGACGAGCGGGCACTGTATGGGCTCCTTGGCCGAAGAAGATCACATCTGCATCCTCGGTCATAAACCCCTCCAGAAACGGTGCATAGCGGCGGCCGAAGATGCGGTTGAAATCGGCGTAGATCTCTGGGATGAGTTGTCTGGCCATCTTCATGGCCTCCGTCCGTCCCAATTGAATGGCTGCTCCCTGGTCAGCCCGGCACTGTGGCCCCATCAAGACAGGGTTTTCGGGGTCCAGGCTGTGCTTGGGGCGGAAGGGAGGGAGAAAGGCTTCCACCTGGCCAGGCTCAGCCAGCTCCACCTCGCCCGAAATATGGGAGACAAAGTAGCCATCCTGGCAGGGGAATTGAGGGAGCATCACCCGCGGGTCCTCACCTAGCCGGTAGTAGACCAAGGTGTTGTCGTAAGCCTCCTGAGGGGTGGCTGCCCAGCCCATGATCCAACCTTGGTCACGCGTGGAGAGGGCATCGGTATGCTCCGAGCCAAAATCGCCCGGTGGGTCTAAGGTGCGATCAGCGATCATGCATTGCACGGGGTGGAACTCGCCGGCTATCGGCGAATAGAGCTCAAAGGCATAGGTGATTCCCACCCCCGCGCTTCCGGTGAAGACCCGTGCGCCGGCCGCAGAGGCGCCCAGAACCACGCTCAGTTGGGCGTGCTCACCCTCTCCGTGGACGAACTCGGCATCCAATTCACCTTCAGCCACCATGCGCGCTAGTTCGATCATCGTGCCTGTGTAAGGTCTGATCGGGTAGGAACAGATGACATCCACATCGGCGGCCTTAACTGCCTCTGCGGTGGCTTTACAGCCGCTTATCCTGACTTTCTTACCCATTTTACTCACCTCAACCAGTATAAGTTAGGCGGACCATCCCGCCTTCGAAGTTCAACTCGTCTTCTGGACGTAGAGCGCCGGGGACGGGGCAGACGGACCAGCAGATGCCACATCCCTTACAATACTTCAGGTCGATGGCTATCTTGGGGGACTCTTCAGGTGAGATACGAATGCATGAATCTGGACAGCTGATCCAGCAAAGGCGACACAGGGTGCACTTGTCTTCGTCGAAGATGGGTCGCCATTGGCGGAAGTTACTGGTGATGAATCCCTCGTTCTCACCGTTAGGTGATGGAGCCGGGATAATCAAATCGACCTTATGGCCAAGGTGAGGGATTGGGCTCTCCACCTTGCGTTCCTCTGGCCTATAGACTGGGTTTGTGAGCATCTTCACCTGGTCACAACCTTTCTGGAGGCCGGCCTTGTCCGTCTCCACAGCTAGCAGCGATTCCAGTTTAACGACGCCTGAGGCGCGGGCAATGGCTCCTAAGATCGGGGCGCCTGGGCCGGGGTCAACTGGCCTATCTACAGCTCCCTCCCCACCAGCGCCGTAAGGGGCACGCGGTCTTGCCCCCTCGCCAGCATCGATCGTGGCTACCGTCTTGAGACGACTGCGGTTCTCCAGCCCCTCCAGCAGTTTCAGTATCTCCGTTGGCTCCCGGGAAGTATTCACCACAAGCACGCCGTCTGGTTCCATCCCCTTCAAGACGTCGCAGCCCTTGACCAGGGCGGCATCGGTGGCTACTACCACGCTTGGATGGTGATTCTCGTAGATATACGGTTCGGCGATGGGCTCTGGACAGAGGCGAGCGTACGACCGACAGGGCACATCAACGCGATCAGGTGCATCAGCGTAGTTATCGAAGGCCTGCATAAATTTGCCCTCCTGTGCCGCAGCGCTGGCTAGCGTATTGACGATCTTGCGGGCCAATCTTCCCTCCACAACACCTCGAAACCAAACTGTAACCTCGATAAGGTTCTCCTGATGAATAGCCATTGTTCCTCCTTAACTTTGTTATCATCTGCGGACGTTTGGAAACGCCCTTCGATCTCTCTTGAAAAGGTGTTAGCCCTCTCCGTGCCTCCTGGCGGGGCATGCTCTCCAAGTGAATCTGCCCTACTCTGGTGTAGGGCGGTTGACTATAGCCAGGGCAGCAGCGAAGTGCCTGGCCGCCAGCGATGGACTGGTCTCTACTTGTCCCCCTGTTGCCAGATGCTCTTTGAGAGCGTAGACGGTGGCCTTCTTACAGATGGAGGCTATGTCGCTGCCCGTCATACCGGCGGTGGCTGCGGCAAGGGCAGTGATGTCTACGTCATTGGCCAGCGACCTGTCCCTGGTTAGGATGGTGAATATCTTCTCTCGTGTGTGCTGGTCGGGCAAGGGTACCGGCAACTGAAGGTCGAATTTGGCTAACACGGCGGGATCGACCAGGTCTATCCGATCTGTGGCGGCAACGACGATCAGTCCCTTGACGTTTGTTATGGTGCTCATCTCGCGCATTAACCTGGCCATCACCCGGGCTGAAATGTAGGACTCGGTCAATGCGCCGCGTCGAGGGGCCAGGATGTCGATGTGATCGAGGAAGAGAACACAAGGACCGGCGTGTCTGACGGCGCGGAAGACATCCCCTAAAGACTTTTCGGCTTCTCCCATCCATTTGGAGGATATGGCTGAGGGGTTGACTTCGACGAAGCTGAGTTTTAGCTCCCCGGCCAAGGCTTTGGCCAACAGGGTCTTGCCACTGCCAGGTGGACCATGGAGAAATACCGACCTGGGCGGGGTCAACTGCCCTTGCTCGATCAGCTCGGCATGGCGTAGGGGCAGAGCAATTACCGTCAGGAGCTCCTCCTTGAGCTCCTCAAGACCACCCACATCACTGAAGGTGAGGGAGGGTTTTTCGATGAGGATCTCCCGTGTACCCGCCGGCTCAACCTCCTGCATGGCCTGGTAAAAGTCGTCCATGGTGACCCAGACCTTCAGATCATTCAGAGAGGCGGCAGACTCGGCCGTCATGTCCGGCGAGGGCAACATGCGGCGCAGGGCACTCATACCGGCCTCTTTACAGAGCATCTCCAGGTCAGCGCCAACGTAGCCACTGGTCATCTTTGCCAAGCAAGCCAGATCAACGCTGGGATGAAGAGGCATCGGCTGGGTGTGGATGCGCAAAATCCCCCAGCGTCCCTTCTCGTCAGGGATGGTGATATGCACCTCCCGGTCAAAGCGTCCGGGGCGACGCAGGGCAGGGTCAAGCAGCTCCGGCATGTTAGTGGCGCCGATCACCACCACCTCCCTCCGTCCAACCAGCCCATCCATCAGGGCCAGTAATTGGGCTACCACCCTCTTTTCCACCTCGCCAGCGACGGTCGCCCGCCGGGGGGCGATGGCGTCGATCTCGTCCAGGAAGATGATGCTTGGCGCGTTTTGGCTCGCCTCCTCAAAGACTTCACGTAGCCTCGCCTCGCTTTCACCGTAATATTTGTGCATTATCTCTGGACCATTAACGTGGATAAAATGGGCCCTGACTTCGCTAGCCAGCACACGGGCGATCAGCGTCTTACCTGTCCCTGGTGGGCCGTACAGGAGCAGCCCCTTTGGTGGCTGGATGCCTACGCGGGCGAACAGTTCGGGGTACTTGATGGGCAATTCCACCATCTCCCGGATGTGTCGTATCTCCTCGTCCAGGCCGCCTATGTCTTCGTAGGCTGAGTGAAAGCGGCGCGGCGCAGTCTCGTCCGGAGGGAGGAGCGTTATCTGTGTCTGGGGGGTGACGAGGACAGGACCCTGAGGGGCACTCCCCAAGACCGAGAGAGGGCCCGCATGTGCCGCGGAAACTCCCAGGTCGACCTGGTCACCGGCAATCAATGGCAACTCATGAAGGAGTTCGCCTATGGCTTGGACATCAAGTGTGGAGAGAGGGGTCGTTCCCTGCCCGGTGTCGGTGTATGTTAACACGAGGGAGCGCGCCGGTTGTGCCTGTGTCCTCTCTACGAGTATTCCCTCGCCGAGGCCGACCCCGGCATTAGCCCGAGTACGACCATCTATTTGAGCCAATCCACACCCATAGAATTCCGGAAGGGTGGGCATAGCCCTGGCCACGGTCCGGTTCTTACCGATTAGGGCGACGATGTCGCCAGGGGTAGCCCCAATCGTGTCCATATCGTGCGGGTCCAGGCGTACAGTCCTGCGGCCGACGTCCTCAATGAGAGACTCAGCCACACGAAGGGTCACTCGCTTTGGCGTATCGATGTTTCCACCTCTTCCAAATGGTCTAGCATGGACCTATAAGCGGCCTTTGGATCCTTAGCGAGTAGGGCTTTGAGGATGCGCCGGTGGCCAGCGAGCGACCGCTGGGCTCGCTCAGGGGTCTGCCAGTAGTGCTGGCGTGACTCGTGCAGGAGTTCCATCATCGCATCAACCAGCTTAAGGATAACCCGATTGCCGGTGGCCCTGGCCAAAGCATAGTGGAAGCGGCTATCCTCTTCAACGGGGCTCTCTCCCCTGGCGACCTTCTCCTCCTGGGTCGATAACAGTTGTTCCAATTCAGCCAGATCATCTGCTGAAGCTCGCTCGGCCGCCCGCATAGCTAGGGGTGGTTCGAGCATCTTGCGCGCATCCATGATCTCGACGACCACCCCTTGCCGGGTCAGCAGTATTGAGGAGAGCGATTGGGCCAGACCTTCGATGCTGCCCTCTCGGATAAAAGTACCATCGCCGTGCTTGCTTTCCACCAGTCCCAGTAGCTCCAGGGTGCGCATTGCCTCCCGCACCGAGGCGCGACTGACTCCGAAGTACTCGGCTAGCTCTCGCTCTGGGGGCAGTCGATCACCCGGCTGGAGCTGCCCACTGGCGATGAGGTCTCTGATCTGAAGGGCGATATCCTCAGATATTTTGGTCTTTTTGATCGGTTGAATCGTTGGTTTCATTTTGATGAGAACCCTCATCCCCCTGCCCCCTTCTCCCGCTTTGCGGGAGAAGGGGGAGTGTAGGCTAGGGCGGAGCCCTAGAACCCTCCCAGGAGGGGTGCTCCCCTTCTGGACTACCCCCTATCCGGCGGGAGAAGGGGGAATGTAGGCTAGGGCGGAGCCCTAGAACCCTCCCAGGAGGGGTGCTCCCCTTCTGGACTACCCCCTATCCGGCGGGAGAAGGGGGAGTGTAGGCTAGGGCAGAGCCCTAGAACCCTCCCAGGAGGGGGTTCCCTCCTTGACCTCCCCTTGCCCCGGCGGGAGAAGGGGGAGTGTAGGCTTGGGCGGAGCCCTAGAACCCTCCCAGGAGGGGGTTCCCTCCTTGACCTCCCCTTGCCCCGGCGGGAGAAGGGGGATTGGGTCTAGGGTGTATCCCGATGCACTCCCAGTAGTGAGGCTGCGCCCTCCCTCCATGACCTTTCCACACTCCCTCCTCGCCCCCCTTTTGCTTGGTGTGGGAAGATTAGTGGTAAGGCCACCCAGCCACCTGATGACATTATAACTTATTTTGTACCTTTTGGCAAATATAATTGACCGTTGTGCGCTGGACTCCTAGAATAGGGCGGTCACGGGGCATTGATGGTGGTATTCGGCGTAACAAAAATTAGGCTTTTTCGTTATTTATATGGATAAGATGCCGCAGCAAGGTTCGATCCCAGCCGAGGGCTTAGAATTGCTCGAGCGGGCCATCAAACGGGATACGGAGGCCTTCGGACAGCTTTATGACCTTTACGTTGACCGCGTCTACCGCCATGTCTACTACCGCCTTGGTGACCGCAGTGAGGCTGAGGATCTGACGGAGGAGGTTTTCTTGAGGGCCTGGCAATCTATTGAGCGCTATCGTCCCCAAGGTGTCCCCTTCGTGGCCTGGCTTTTTAAGATTGCCCAAAACCTGGTTGTTGATCGTTATCGCCATAAGAGGCCGAAGGGAGAGGTTCTGGAGACAGAGACTATTGAGACGGATGTTTGGGCCGATCCGGTGGTGATAGCTGAGCAACACCTAACACAGCAGACGCTCCGGCAGGCAGTCTTACGGCTAAAGCCTGAACAGCAGCAGGTAATCATGCTGCGTTTCCTTGATGGGCTGGAGTATCCGGAGGTGGCCGCCATCCTCGGTAAGAGCGAGGGAGCAGTGCGCATAGCTCAATTCCGGGCCCTACAGGCGTTGCGCCATATTCTGGAGGGGGAGAGGTTGTGCCTGAGAAGAGAAGAGTAGAGGGTGTCCTGGCTGAGGCCCTGGAGGAGCTGGGGAAGGGACACAAAAACATCGAGGAAATCTCAGCAGAGTATGCTGTCCTGGGGGCGGATCTAGCGCCACTGCTGCGCCTGGCCCTAGAGCTTCATTACCCTAAAGATGTCGAGCCTAGCCCGCAATTCAAGAGGCTGGCTCGCGCCCGGTTGATGCAGCGAATATGTGCGGAACCAGTAACAAGGTGGTCTCTCCTTCGTTATCTTAATTGGGAAAGTCCCATTAAGATCAGGAGGATGAGTATGCCAGCATTGATTGTCGCCATCATTTTGGCCATCACGGTGATGGCCAGTGGAGGAACGGCCGTGGCCGCACAGGGCAGTCTGCCCGGCGATCCTTTATATACTGTTAAGACCTCTCTCGAGCAGTTGCAGTTGGGCCTGGCTCCGTCGGCCGAGGCGAAGGCCCAGGTTTACGAGGAGCTGGCGGCCAAGCGCCTGAGCGAGTTGGCGAAGAGCATTCAGCTGGGGAGAAGTGAAGCAGCTGGGGATCTGGCCGAGCAGTACCGTCGCAATGTGGATAAGGCCGTAGGATTGCTTGTTGAGGATGAAGCGGAAGGTAAAGATGTTACGGTTCCCCTGGCACGCCTGCAGGAAAATCTGGCCCGACAGCAGTCCGCTCTGGCCAGGGTGATGGAGTCGGCTCCAGCGGAGGCACGGAGTTCCCTGGAACGAGCCAGGGAGACCAGTCGCTGGGGCATCGAGATAGCTAGCAGGGCGGTAGAGGGGAAGAAGCCGAGTGGCAAGAGGGTCGGCACACCGGCAGCGGAGGTTACCCCAACGACGCCAGCCACGCCAGCGCCGCTTACACCGACCCCGCCGCCGACTGCCACTCCGTCTATCAGCAACACGATAGGCATCACCCTCACCCAGACCATCTCTGATGTCGTCTCTTTGAGCGCGGATCCCAACGTCCCCGGTCAGAGCTACGAGGGCTTACTGGCTAAACTGCTGTCTGTCCAGGCGAGCCTGGAGCGTGGTCAGACTAAGGTATCCCTAAATCAGCTGGATGCTTTCTTGCACGAGCTCAACGCCCTGCAGCGTTCGGGCCACATCAGTCAGGCGAACTATGACCGGCTCTACGCTGCCTATACCACGCTCATAAGCAGCTTGGGTGGCGAACCACAGCCTGCTCTCCCAGCGGGTCAGCCTACTCCAGCGGCGACACCCAGTCCTGAGGCCAAGCCGCGACCGACACGTCAGCCAGGGGTTACGCCGCCGCGCAGAGGTGAGCCAGAGGAGGGCCAGGAGCGGCGGGCAACGCCCGCCAGGACGTCGGTCAAATCGGAGGGACCGTCTGCAACGCCGACACCCACTGCAACGCCGGTCAAACCGGAGACGCCCTCTCGGACGCCCAGGGCCCATCCGCAAGGTCGAGTCACACCCGGCCGGCCGGTGGAAAACCCCTTGAGTCCAACGCCAGCAGCCGAACCCCCAGTGGTTACGCCACCACCTGCCCGGGAGAGGGGTCCGAGGGAGGGCACGGGCCAGCCCCCGGAACAGCGATCAGCCCAGTCGCATTCCAGGGGCCGGCCTTAACCCTGGGTATCCCAAATCGAATTCCAGCCGGGCTGTCTGTGCGTTCTTGACGGGAATATAGATCGCCCCGTAAAATGGCCCCAGACAATCCCGTGCTATGACCAAAGCCCGCTCTGTGGCTGGAGCAGCTATGACTTTTACGACCCGGAGGATTGAATGGCTCCTCTTTCCACCTACCGTCCGGTGATCACCAGCAGACGGGCGATGGCCGTTTCTGACCATCACCTGGCTACTCAGACAGCCATAGATATTCTCAGGAAGGGTGGCAACGCCATGGATGCGGCCATCGCGGCCGCGGCTGTATTGGCCGTCGTTAAACCCTACGCCTGTGGCCTGGGTGGTGATCTCTTCCTTCTTTTTTACGGGGCTAGGGGCGGCAGGGTGCTGGCCCTCAATGCCAGTGGCCGAGCACCCTCTGGGGCTGATAGGCAGTGGTTTTGGGAGAGAGGTTATAAAGATATTCCTTCCACTAGTGTTCATTCTGTGACCGTGCCTGGGGTCGTGGATGGCTGGGTGACGGCCCTCTCCCGCTTCGGAACTATGAGTTTGGCTGAGGTTTTGCGCCCGGCCATCACCTATGCCCTGGAGGGCTTCCCGGTTTCCGTCCACCTTCATCAGCAACTGTGCAGCGAATGGTTCCGCACCAGAGCCTCCCCTGCCCTTTGGACCCTACTCTGGCCGAATGGCCGACCCCCAGAATCAGGGGACGTGCTAGTGCAAGCCAACCTGGGCAGGAGCCTGTCTGAGATCGCGGCCGGTGGTCGGTCGGTTTTCTATAATGGTGAGATCACCGCGGCTCTGGTGGGATCGCTCCAGAAATGGGGAGGGTCACACACCCTGCAGGACTTCGCTGAACACAGCAGTACCTGGATGGAACCCATCAGCACTACCTATCGTGGTTATCAGATTTATGAGATGCCTCCCAACAGCCAGGGGATAGCCCTTCTATTGCAATTGAACCTCGTAGAGGACATCCCTCTCGAAGACTTGGGTCATAATGCTCCCGGTTATATTCACCTTCTTGTGGAGGCGGTCAAGCTGAGCTTTGCCGACCGCGATAAATATATCGGAGATCCCGATTTTATGGACATTCCTGTGGCGCTGTTGCTTTCTAAGGAGTACGCGGCGCGCCGGAGGAACGAGATCGATCCAGCTTGGGCAGCGGCGCAGGTAGCACCCGGTCAGCTAAGGGGTGGGGAGGACACGGTCTATCTCGCTGTGGTTGATGAAGAGGGCAGCGCTGTTTCCTTGATTCAAAGCATCTTCGATAACTTTGGCTCCGGCCTGGCCGATGAGAAGACCGGCATAATCTTGCACAATCGGGGCAGCTCCTTCAACCTGACGGGGGGTCACGTCAATTGTATCCAGCCCCGCAAGCGTCCCTATCATACCCTTAATCCGGCCATGGGCTTCAAGGATGGGCATCTTTTCCTGGTCTTCGGCACCCCTGGGGCCGACGGACAGACTCAGACGCTGTTGCAGGTCCTCAACAACATCGTCGTCTTTGGAATGGACATTCAGCAAGCTGTGGAAGCCCCGCGCTGGCGTCTGTATCCGGAAAATAGGCTAGGACTGGAGAGCCGCCTGGCGGCGGTGGTGGGCAGGAGGCTGGAGGATCAGGGACACCATATCTTCCTTATGGCCGACTGGGACTTCGATTTGGGAAGCGCTCAAGGGATCATCATTGACCGCAAGAAAGGCGTGTTGTTTGGCGGGGCTGATCCCCGCCGTGAAGCCTACGCTATCGGACTGTAGACCAGGCCAATAAGCGAAAGCCCAGGCAGATACCGAGGAGCAAATCACCCCCCGATGAGGCTCCTACCTGTAAAAGAGCGGCGACCTTCTCCTCCAGGTCGTCCCTTGCCTGGAGGGCGGCTAACACGACCTCCAGTACCGCCTCGGCTACCTCGCCTCGAGCCGCATATCTCAGCTGGTTCTCGCTGACGATGGTAGTACGTCCCTCGACAGCAGCCGCCAGCGAGTGATTGATCGCCCTGATTACCCCTCGCTGCCAACCCCAATGCGTCGCCACCAAGTACATGGTGGCCATTAGCCCTGTAAGCACATCGTCCCCTGATGGCGTCAGTCCCGGCCCTAAGCCGATGAGGGGAGAGGCCAGGGAGGTCAAGGCCGTCGCCTGGAATTCAGGTCGTCTTCGACTGAGAGAAAGCATCCTCTGCATGCCGCCTTGTAAGGCCCTGAGGTGGGGCAGGGCATATTGGGCGATGGTATGGAGTTGTTCCTCCTTGATGCCCTGGAAGTAATCGAAGACGTTGGGTAGCAGTTGTCCTAACCCTGGCTCATCGTTGTATCTTCCCATCCGGCCACAGGTGTCTTGTAGATGGATGAGGGCTTTTGCCGGGTCGGCTGGGGTGGCGGTGAGCCGCAGCTGCCCAGACCAGACGGCTGCCTCTTTGAACGAGATGGCCAGACCGGCCGCAGGTATGAGAAGGCAACTGTCTTTCCTTATGGCCCGCATACCCTCCGCCACCTTGGGGAGCCAATGCTGAAGGCCATCCACGATCAGGCTGGTGGGGCCCCTGTTGAGCCGGGCCAGCACGCCGATCAGAAGGCGTTGGGGCGTGACGAGGTTAAAACTGGTATCGAAAATGCCCTGGATCTCGGCCGTGAAGTTCCCTGCCTGTAGGGTCTCTAAGCCCCTCAGTCCGATGATTGAAGCCCTGAGTATCTGATTCATCATTAAACCCGTGTCACCAGAAGTCATCCGCAACCTAGGTATAGCAGATAGATCATTTCAGGTCAATCATTAGATGAGACTGAGAAGGAGTCCAGATGGTGGATTCTCTCTGACGGCTTATGATTGATAGAAAAAGCGAGAAAAAGAAAGAAATAATGAGATAAATTACCTTCTAGGCGCTCCAACCTCCTAGGACTCATTTGACTGTCGGTAAGAACCGTATGAGAATATAAGAGGACAGTTGTCTAAGGTCAGACGTCTATTAATTAATTTGGGTGGTGTCCAATGCTTGATCTTAAGGTGAAACAGGATCGCCGTCCCCTTTACCTCATCGCCAAAGAACGACTCGAGGCTCTGATTCGTGAAGGGTTTTTCTCTGCAGGGAGCAAGATGCCGCCTGAGGCCGAGTTGGCGGAGCTTTTAGGTATCTCCCGGGCCACCTTGCGAGAGGCCCTGCGCGCCTCTCAACAGGAGGGACTCATCATTCAGCGTCATGGCGTAGGCACCTTCGTGGCCAGCGCTAAGCCAACCATCGAGCGGGGTTTAGAGGCCCTACAGAGCCTGGAGATCCTCGCTGCCAAGAAGGGCTGGAGGTGTGGTACCGAGAAGGTTGTCTTCGAGCAGCGGGCGGCTGATGAGGAGCTGGCCAGCAAAATGGCCATCAAGGAAGGTGAGATAGTCAACGTCGTCTCCCGGGTGAAGACGGCCGATGGGCGACCGGTGGCCTACTTAGTGGATATCCTTCCTGAGGCTGTGGTGCCGCTGGCCGAATTACGGGCCGGTTTTACGGGCTCGGTTTTGGACTTCCTTCTGACGCGTGGTGAACCTCCTATCGATTATGCCTGGACGAATATCATCCCCACGACTGCTGATCGCTTTCTGGCCAAGCAGCTGGGTGTACCTCGTAACACGCTCTTGCTGCTCGCTGAAGAGATTCTGTACTCGGTGGACAACACACCATTTGAGTATTCATTGAACTACCACGTCTGCGATTTCTTCAAGTTCCATTTGATCCGCAGGTTCGTTGATTAGGCATCACCAGGATACCAGGCTTTGCTGATCCGAATCGTGGAGGGCTTTATCGCCCCAGGGATCATAGGGGCAGGAGAGATAAGCCAGAGATGCACGCGCTCGGCGAGATAAGTGCGATGGGAAAAGATCCAGTTGAATCCATATCCCCTCACATCTCGGTGCTGTCTCCATCTCAGATAAACGAGATCCATTCGGCCAGCTTGGAGATCTTGGGGCGTACCGGAGTAAAGGTCTGTGCTGAAGAGGTGGTGGAACTATTACGGGCAGCAGGTGCTTATGTATCCGACGGTCGCCTTGTAAAGATACCTACCTCTCTGGTGGAGAAGGCACTTGATAGCGCCCCGCAGAGGGTGGTCCTCTATAGCCGGGATGGAGAACAGTCTGTACTTTTGGGGGATCGTCAGACCCATTTCGGGATCATGGCTGATTGTCCGGAGACCATCGACCCGTATACGCGGGAGAGAAGAGCGTTCGTAGCAGATGATGTAAGACGAAGCGCTATTGTGGGTGATTACCTTCCGAACATCCATTTCATTGCCACTGCGGGATGGTCAACCGATTATCCGGCAGCAGTGGCCGACCGGGTCGCCTTCAGGCAGATGTTGCTGTATACAAGCAAGCCCATTGGCTTTTGTTGCTTCGATACCCGCGGACTCGCTGATATCCTAGAGATGGCCTCCATCGTTGCCGGTAGCCGTGAGGCGTTACGTCAGAAGCCATTTATCTTTCATTATTCAGAACCCATCAGCCCCTTGACCCATAGTCAGGAGGCTCTGTGGAAGGTCCTCCTCTGTGCCGAGGAGGGCATCCCCTTAGTCTATACCCCAATGCCCATCGCTGGGGCTACTGCTCCAGCTACCTTCGCTGGTACCCTGGCGCTCAATATTGCTGAAACCCTAAGTGGGTTGGTGATCGCTCAACTGAAAAGAGCCGGTTCTCCCTTCATCTTCGGAGGTATTCCGGCACCATTGGATATGAGGACCACCATTTTCCCCTATGGAGCGCCGGAGCTATACCTTATGTGCGCTGCCTTAGCAGACATGGCTCATTATTACAAGCTGCCTATGTTTGGGACGGCAGGGTGTAGTGACGCCAAAATGCTGGATCAACAGGCAGCATTGGAATGCGCTCTATCCTGTCTCATGGCCGCCCTCAGCGGAGCCAATCTTATTCACGATGTGGGTGTGCTCGATCATTGCACCATCATCTCCTTAGAGATAATGGTATTGACTAACGAGATTATAGGCATGATCGACCAGATTATGAAAGGGATAGAGGTGAGCCAAGAAACCCTCGCGCTGGATTTGATCGACAGGATCGGGCCGGGAGGAAACTATCTAGCCGAAGAGCATACAGTAAGGCACTTTAGGAAGTGGTGGATGCCCAGGCTTTTGGACAGAACCACCTATAGAGAGGGACTGAATGTGCCAACTCTGGGGGAGAAGATAAACGAAAAAGTAAAAGAGATACTTGAGAATCATAAGCCCGAGCCATTGCCTGATCACATCATCAAGGAGATCGAATCCCTTAAGCGGCGATGGCTGTCCCAGTGATCTTCTTGGGTACCAATCCTACAGAGGGGAGGTCTTTAAAGATGGCCGAGCAATACGTTGTCATAGCCGAAGTGCGAGAAGTTAGAGGTCAGTGTGCCCTGGGGCATAAGCCGGGCGATGAATTCGAGGTGGGAAAGTATACGCCGGCTAATCTTTGCGCCGCGGCCCACAATGCGATTTATGCCGATGCACGGGTGCTGCGCTTTGGGGGATCACTGCCCTGGGAGGAGTATGGTACGGTCTTGGTGGCCTGTCCTGATGCGGCGAACCCAGTGATCTTTGAGTTGCGCAGGGCTGCTAAGGGTCCTCAAGAATAGAATGCTCTAAAGGGCCTCTGTGCGCGATAGATACGGTTGCTTGCAACTAGAGGATAAAGGGTGTCTCTCCTAGTCAAAGGAAAATATATCCTGACAGGGGTCGGGAAGGCCAAAGCAGAGGAGCTGATCTCTGATGGGGCCGTTTATGTGGAGAAGGGGCAGATAATCGAGGTCGGTCCCTATAATGACCTGGTGGTGAAATACAAGGCGCCTGAGATCGGCTCAACGGCTCATCTGGTCATTCCTGGCCTGGTCAATGCGCACGATCATGGCCGGGGCTTAACCTTGACCCAGCTCGGTATGGCCGACGATCCGCTGGAGCTGCTGCTGTTGGGCCTCAGGGGATCGCCAATCGATCCTTACCTGACCACCCTCTTGGCTGGCATGCAACAGATCGAATCGGGGATAACGACTACCATGCACTGCCCAAGTCCATGTCACCCAAGCACTTTTGAGAGTAATCTGGAGAGGGCTATAGCGGCTTACGAACAATTGGGGCTCAGAGTAGGATTCGCCATCCCTATAAAGAACCAGAACTTCCTGGTTTATGGCGGGGACGATGCGTTCCTTTCATCCCTGCCCATGCCTCTAGCCAGGCAGGCCCGGGCTCTTCTTGAGGAGTTCAGCGTCCCCTCCCCGGAGGAATATTTTGCTATATTCGATCATTTATATCGACGACATATGGCTCGCTATCCCAGGATAAAGGTCCTTTTCTATCCGGTGGGACCACAATGGTGCAGCGACGAGCTGCTTCAGGCGATCAAGGCGCGCTCTAAAGACCTGGGGGCAGGGATTCACCTCCATCTTCTGGAGACGATGTACCAGGGGATCTACGGGCTCAAAAAATATGGCCAATCATTGGTCGAATTGCTGAACGGTTTCGGTTTCCTGGACTCTTCGGTGACCTGTGCTCATTGTGTATGGTTGAGCGAGAGGGATATAGAGATCCTGGCCCACAATAGGGTATCTGTTGTCCATAATCCCAGTTCAAACCTGCGCCTGCGCAGTGGGACGGCACCAGTAATCCGCTTATTAGATAAGGGCGTTAATGTCGCCATCGGGCTGGACGGAATAACGATCGATGATGACACAGATATCCTCCAGGAGATGCGGCTCTGCTGCCGACTGCAAAATTCATCCCCTGGCATGGTTTCTCTCACTTTACGGTCTGAGCAGTCTTTTCGTATGGCTACGGTGAATGGGATAAAGGCCGTTTTGGGCACAGAGAATATCGGCACCATACAGCCGGGGAAGCGGGCTGATCTGGTATTGCTCCGCTTGGAGGAGATTACGGCTATGGCGGTGGATGCGGAACAAAGGATTGTTGAGCTACTGGTGATGCGGGGTAAATCAGCCCATGTTGATACGGTTATCATTGACGGTGAAGTAGTGCTACGAGAGGGGATTTTGACTAAGGTTGACAAAAGGCAAGTACTTGCTGAATTCACTGATGCTCTGCGTTCGGCAGGCGCAACTAAGCAACCGGGTATGGAAGAGCTTGTTACTCAACTTAAGGGGCACTTACGTAAGTACTATGAGGAGTGGGAGAGTTGGAACCCCAATCCCGTGACTAGTAGGGAAGCGGCATATTTTCAATGATGAATATATGTTCCGTAAATGTGGAAAATCAACAACGAGAGGGATATTGAAAAAATGAATGTGAAGGACAGGATCGAGGAAGCTAACAAGAGGGTTCTGGAAATAATTCATAATTCTAATCCGCTCTGGACAGATGTCAGACCAGCACGTGAGGTCATCCCAGGCATGCAGGATAACCTGATTTTGCACGCTGGTCCACCCATCGAATGGGAAAGGATGTGTAGCGCACAGCGCAATGGGGTTATAGGTGCAGTCATCTACGAGGGACTGGCCAGCAGTCGTGAGGAGGCAGAGGATATGGTATCTCGTGGGGAGATCCTTATTGAGCCGTGCCATGAGCACCAGACCGTAGGTTCGATGACTGGCATCACCTCAGCCTCAATGCCGGTCATGGTCGTGGAAGATGCTACCTATGGCAACGCGGCCTACATCTTAGTCCATGAGGGGCCCTCTCGCCAGCGGTTGAGCTACGGTGCCTTTAATGAGGCTGTGCTTCAGAATCTCCGCTGGATCGAGCATACCCTGGGACCAGCCTTAGGCGAAGTTGTGCAAGCGATGGGCGGATTGCCCATTAATCCCATTATCGCCAGGGCCCTCACTATGGGCGACGAATGCCACAACCGGCCGGTGGGGGGCACTTCGCTGTTCATCGTCAAGATTGCACCCTACCTCGTTCGTACTGGTCTGAATAAGGAGACGATCGCCCATATCTTTGAATTCTTAGGTGAGACCGAACATTTCTTCTTTCACCTGGCTATGGCCGGTGCCAAGGCCACGGCCGATGCGGCCAGTGGCGTTGCCTATAGCACAGTGGTCACGGCGATGGCCAGAAACAGTATCGAAACAGGCATCAGGGTGAGTGGGTTGGGTGACCGCTGGTTCACCGGGCCGGCTTCTACCATAGACGGGGTGTTCTTTCCAGGCTACGGATCCGAGGACGCTGAGGCCGATATGGGTGATAGTGCCATCACTGAGACCATGGGACTGGGTGCCTTCGCCCTGGCGGCCTCCCTTTCGATGGTCCAGGCGGTCGGTGATACAACTGCTGATGCCATCCGTTATCAGAAAGAGATGGAGGAGATCACCATCGGGAAGCATAATACCTTTCGGGTACCGATGCTGGACTTCGAGGGTACTCCGGTCGGCATAGATATCCGAAAGGTGGTCGACTCAGGCATTTTGCCTATCATTGATACGGCCATTGCCCATAAAGAGGGTGGACAAATTGGCGTCGGCCTAGCCCGCCCGCCGATGGAGTGCTTCACCAAGGCCTTGCAAGCCCTCGGGGAGGCCGTCCTGGTTTGATGAGGTGTTAGTCGGTGATCGTACGTAGTGTTATCAGGAAAGATAGCTACTTCGACTCGCTCGTGCTGATGCGGGTATCAACGAAGATGCGGGAGATGGAGGGTGTCGAGGATGCTGCCGTGATGATGGGTACGGAAGCGAACAAGCAGTCCCTTCTCAGGATCGGGCTGTTGACGGACGAGATAAAGGCAAGTGGACCGAATGATGTCTGCTTTGTCGTAGGGGCCAAAACGCAGCAGTCGGCCGAGCAAGCCATCGCCCTGGGTGAACGTCTCCTCCTGAGCAGGTATGCTGTCCGTGACAAGAAAGAGGGATTGACTACTGTTAAAACGCTTGGCGCTGCTCTGGCGGCGTTGCCGGGGGCTAATTTGGCCCTGCTCTCTATCCTAGGTATTTTCGTCAGGCGTGAGGCGACAAGGGCCCTCGAGAATGGGCTAAATGTATTTATCTTCAGTGATAATGTCCCTCTGGAGGACGAGATGGTCCTGAAGAGGATGGCTCAAGAAAAGGGGCTGCTGGTGATGGGGCCAGACTGTGGGACAGCCATCATTGGGGGGACGGCCCTGGCGTTTGCCAATAAGGTTCGCCGTGGGGCTATCGGCGTTGTTGGGGCCTCTGGTACAGGTATGCAGGAGGTCACCTGTCTCATCCACCGGCTGGGCGAGGGGGTTAGCCATGCCATCGGCGCAGGCAGCCGTGATGTCAGCGAAGCGGTGAATGGTGCGACGATGCTACAGGGGCTGGCGCTGCTGGAAAGCGATACGGCAACACGGGTCATTGTCCTGGTTTCTAAACCGCCAGCACCAGGGGTGGTGAAGACGATCTTAGAGGCAGTAGGCAGGTGTAGCAAACCAGTCATCATTAACTTCTTGGGGAGTGAGGAGGCTGACATCTCTCGCCAGGGGGCTATCTTCACGGATACCCTGGAGGACACAGCCGTCCGGGCGGTTGTCCTGTTACATGGCAGTGGGGCTAGGGAGGAGCGTTTGGTCAGGAAGAGTCTGCACGCGGAAGTGGCCGGCTGGGCCGGGCTGATAAAGGATGAATACGTTCGCCTTACTGCGGGGCAGACGTGGGTGAGAGGTGTCTTTTCTGGGGGGACCTTCGCCAACGAGGCGGCCCTGATCCTTTCCAAACTGCTGGGTGAGGTCTATACGAACACCAACTTGAGGCAGGCGGTCAAACTCAAGGATGCTCATTTCAGTATAGGGCATACGTGTGTAGATCTTGGTGAGGATGAATTCACCCTTGGGAAGCCACATCCGATGCTGGAGCCCGCCATACGGCGGGATAGAATCCTGGCTGAAGCGGTGGATCCAGGCACTGCCATCATCCTTCTGGACGTTGTTCTCGGTTATGGCGTTCACCCCGATCCGGCTAGCGTCTTAGCCCCGATCATCGTTGAGGCCAAGGAACGAGCCCAAGCAGGGCGGAGGCATCTTCCTGTCATAGTCTCCGTTTGTGGCACGGAAGAAGATCCTCAGTGCAGGTCAATGCAGGTGGCTAAGCTTCGTGAAGTGGGCGCGGTGATAGCGCCCAGCAATGCTGCGGCCACCCGTATGGCCGCAGCCATCGCCTGTCGTGGGCAGCTCCCCTTTTCAGAGGCCGGGTTGAGGGAGGATTGAGCATGTCTACGAAAGAGGATTTACTAACTGCTCAGGTCGTGGTCATCAATATAGGGCTAAGGGAGTTCGCCGAGGCGTTGATGATGCAGGATGTCCCTGTTGTGCAGGTCGAGTGGCGACCTCCTGCTCAGGGTCAGGAGCAGCTGATTCAACTTCTGGACAAGCTATTGTAGATTCCCTGGATTACTGGAGTGCGCCAATACATTTCATACATTACAGAGGAGGTGGACCCAATGATCATCGATTGCTATTGCCACGTCTGGAAAGCCAGTCCACAGGCGCCTGAGGTCTTCATGCACAAGGCTCTGACGCCTGAGGATGTAATCGCGGAGATGGATCGGCACAGGATTGATATGCAGGTCTTGTGTCCCCTTGGGCAGGACCCGGACAACGACTACATTGTTGAGTGTGTCCAAAAGTACCCTAACCGGTTCATCGGCTTCATGGAAGTCAATCCTCGTGACCCCAAGGCGACCCAGATCATCAGGCACTATGCTCGTGAATATGGCATGAAGGGCTTAAAGCTCCACCCAACCATGATGGGGCACCCCATCGCTTCCCATCCTCTAATGGACCCCATCTTCGAGGCCTGTTCTGAAGTTGGGATCGCCATCTACGGGCACTGCATGCACGACTTTTGGGTAAATCCGTTGTCGTATGAGGAGATGGCGCGGACATTCCCCGATGTATCAGTCATCCTTGGCCACATGGGCATCCTCTGGTCGGTCGCCGAAGCCGGAATGGTCGCGCAGCGTAACCCCAACGTCTACCTTGAGACGTCCGTCGTGCCACTGCGAAGTTTGCGTATCGGCCTTCAGATGGCCGGAGCGGAAAAGGTAGTATTTGGAACTGATTGGCCGGCCAACGATTACGATATGCAGCTGGAGATGATTCGGCGGGCAACGAGGAATGAGGCTGAGTTCAAGTTTGTTGCTGGTGAGAATCTGGCGCGCTTATTAAAGATCTCTTAGTGCCGGGGAGGCTTATGATGTCGGGCTACGATATCCTGTTGAGGCATGGGCGTCTGTTAGACCACCAAGGTCTCTACGATGTTGCTCTTCGTGATGGGCTGGTGGCCGCAGTGGGTCTGAACATCGAAGGCACCGCCCGGGAGACCTATGATGTTGACAGCAGACTGATCCTGCCGGCGTTCGTGGATTCTCATGTTCACCTGGACAAGGCCTTTCTCGCTGATGAACCCAATATTGACAGATCCACCAGGGCAGGCTTTTTCGCCACGTTACGAGAGTTCAAATGTAATGAGAAGACTGAGAATATCAAAGCACGGATGCGGCGGGCACTTGAACAGGCGAGCTGTTATGGTACCACGACAATGCGAGCGCAGATTGACGTGGACAACTTTGTCGGTCTCCGTGGGTTCGAGGCAGCCCTGGAGCTCCAAGAGGAGGTGGCGGATTGGATGGATCTACAGCTCGTTGCCTTTCCACAAGAAGGCATCGTGCGCAGCAAGGAGTTGGAGGAAGCTACCAAAGAGTGCCTGCGGCTTGGGGCCGACGCCGTTGGTGGAGGCCCCTCTTTCGACACTGGCAGCTTTCAAGAACATCTGGACGCTGTATTTGCCCTCGCGGAACAATTCGATTGCGACATTGACCTGCACACTGACCTTAGCGTGCCGCCAGGCTGTCCGCCCGAGAAGTGGGAGCTGGCCTACGTTGTCCAGAGAACGCGCCAGATCGGCTGGCAGAATCGTGTCACAGTGGCCCATATGCGCGCGGTAAGCATCCTGCCCGCAGACCAGGTGAAACGGGTCATTGATATACTGCTAGAGGCTGGAATCTTTCTTACTGTGGCTCCGGGGGCGGAGCTGAATACAGCTAAGGCTTGGTCCGTGCCACCGGCGCGTGAGATCAAAGGTGTGATGACCGACCTGGAGGCCTTGATCCTGGGAGGCGTAAACGTTAGCTACACCACGGGGCACGTACGGGATCCATTCAATCCCTATGGAAATGCTGATATGTTGCTCGAAGCAATGGTCCTGACGTGCGCCCGTAATCTCGGCGAACCAGTCATAGCGGGAACCCACGTACTCAAACTGGGAACTGAGAATCCAGCGCGCGCAATCCGGCTGTCACCTGGCTATAGTGTGGAGCCGGGATGCCAGGCTGATTTACTGGTCATCGATGCTGAAGACCCATCGCTCGCTGTTCGTCACGTAGCTGATCGTCTTCTTGTTATGAAAGCGGGCCGGGTGGTGGCACAAGAGCGTAAGCCGAGATCGATCACGAAACGTCTGCCAGAGGTGTGGCCAGGATATTCCCGCGAATCTTAGGCTGGTATTAGGTAAGGAGGTTTGGTTTGGAGCATTGAGAAGAAACCTGCCAAGTGAGAAAGAGTGCTGAAGCTTTGAGGGAATATGTTGGTGAACCCTCACCGCCGGAATGGAGAAGACCCCAAAAGGAGGTCAAGAGATGGAGAAGATTCCAAGACGGAGAAGAGTACAGAAGGAGGTCAAAATGAGTGCCTGGGCTAAGCGACTGGGCATACTGATCGTGATGATGTTAGTGGCTATCGGGACCACGGTAGCCTCGTGCCTTCCGGCTGCAGAAGCCCCTACCGTAACTCCCACTAAAGGGCCACCAGTAGGCGTGCCACGGCCAGGCGGGACGCTAATCTTCGCCGTTGACGCTGTAGCGGATTCACTCGAGCCGGCCACCTGGCAGGCGTGGGGGAATATGCTGGCGAGCGATCTCTTATTCGACACCCTGGTGCAGAGTCGAGAGGAGGGCAAGATTACACCAGGACTGGCAGAGTCATGGGAAATCTCGCCAGATGGGCTCGTTTATACCTTTCATCTCCGCCGCAACGTCAAGTTTCATGATGGCTCGCCGTTCACCGCTGAGGCGGTAAAGATTAGCTTCGAGCGCCAGTACATGAAGGATCATCGGTACAACACCCCGATGCTGTTTCAGTCTGATCAATTCCTATGGGCGATTAAGGAGATCAAGGTTCTTGACGACTACACTGTGCAGCTAGTACGCAAAGAACCAAGCGGTGGACAGTTGCGCCAGTTGACGCATATGGCTGCCTCGATCGTAAATCCAGTCACCTTGGAGAAATATGGAAAAGACGAGGCGCCGCGGCATCCTATCGGTACGGGGCCATTTGTCTTCGAGGCATTCCGCCCGAACGAGCTGGCGATGAAGGCCAACCCCGACTACTGGGGCGGGCGGCCCTACCTGGACAGGGTCATCATTCGGGCGATAGCAGACGATGCGTCACGGGTTGCAGCCTTGGCGGCCGGCGAAGTGGACGCAACGATTTTCCTGCCGGCTGATTTCTACAAGCAGGTACAGCAGAACCCCAAGCTGCGACTGCAGTTCGGAGCATCGCTCAGCGTGACGTATCTGGGGTTCAACTGCAAGGACCCGGTGCTGAGCAACCAGAAGCTACGTCAGGCGCTAAGTTATGCTGTAAACCGGAAGAATGTTATTGACGTTATCTACGCCGGCCAGGCAGTGCCAGCGTTGGGGTTCATCCCACCGGCCATATTTGGCTACGATCCTAATCTAAAGAGCTATGCCTACGACCCTAAGAAAGCCAAGGAGCTGTTGGCTGAAGCAGGCTATCCCGGTGGCCTCGAGTTGACGTTGACCAGCCAGTCGGAGATCCACTGGCCCAAGCTTGCTCAACTGATTCAGAGCGACCTGGCCGCCATTGGCGTCAAAGTCAACATTGAGACGCTTGACAGTTCGGCATTCTGGGGGAAGGTTGGTGCCAACAAACACCAGATGTTCATCAATGACTGGGCTGGTATCTACCGTGACCCGTATGGCTACATCGTGCCAAACTTTACGTCTGGGGCGGCTCGAGCCAAGCAACGGTTTGGCTATGGTAGTCCCGACGTTCTGGATCCGATGGTTTGGAACGCCGTGCGCGAGGCGGATCCAGACAAAGCTTTGAAGCTGTGGACGGCTGTCCAAGAACGACTCTTGCTCGACGCACCAGCAGCCTTCCTTGTTTACTACCCTGTGCCGATTGTGACGAATGCGAGAGTACAAAACTTCAGTACTTACGGCGCTGCAGGTAAACGGCTTTACCTGGACAAGGTATGGTTGGAGAAATAGCCACTGGGGTTTGTATGGCCAATACGGTGCTATCCTCCCCAGGCAAGGTAGAGGCGGTGTAAGGGAATGCAAGTGGCTGAATCAAGTCTTGCGACTGGTCGGATGGACGCTAGGACAACGCGCCTCGAGCAGAGTCGTCCGCAACAGTTTGGGCGCGCTCTGTGGGTGATCCTGGGTGGCGATCGTGTGTCAGCTTGCGCGGGATTGGTCGTGTTCACCCTGGTTCTGACGGCGATTTTTGCGCCAGTGATCAGCCCGTATGATCCACTTCAAATTGATCTGCCCAATAGATTACAGGCGCCAAACTGGGACCATTGGTTAGGAACTGACGACTTCGGCCGAGACATGCTCAGCCGAATCATCTTCGGTACTAGACTGTCGCTGCTCTCAGGTGGCTTGTCTGTGCTCATCGCTCTGGCGGTCGGCCTTGTCCTGGGCATCGTTTCCGGTTACTTCGGCGGCATATCAGACAGCCTCATAATGCGCTCAATGGACGTGCTACTCAGCTTTCCGGCGATCTTACTGGCCATCGTAGTCATGGCTCTCCTAGGGCCAGGTCTGTCTAACGTCATCATCGCTGTAGGAGTCTCGCAGGTGGCAATATTCGCTCGGCTAGCACGTTCGATGACGCTCTCGATACGGGCGAACGAGTACATTGAGGCCGCCATAAGTGTCGGTGCCGGCACTCGTCGTATCTTGGCACGCTACATATTGCCCAATATTGTCACACTGATGATGGTCCAGGCGACCGCTACTTTGGGTTCAGCCATTGTTATGGCCGCTTCATTGAACTTTCTGGGGATGGGGGTTCAACCGCCCACGCCCGATTGGGGGGCGATGGTTAACGAAGGACAAAAGTTTATGTTCCAGCATCAACATATCCCTTTATTTCCAGGACTGGCCATCGCCTTGGCGGTGCTAAGCCTGAACTTGTGGGGTGATGGCCTACAGAAGATGCTGGACCCGGCCCTCAGAGGCCGGCTGTAGGAAAGGCTGCCATGACGACCTACATTCTGCGCCGCTTGTTGTGGCTACCGCTCGTGCTCTTCGTCGTCAGCCTGCTGGTCTTCGTGGCCATGCATCTGGCGCCCGGCGATCCGGTGGATATTAAGACTCAGCAGTTGGCCTCAGAAGAAGCTATGGCGCGCCTTCGGATTGAGTGGGGTCTTGACCGACCCATGCATCTGCAGTTTCTGACTTTCCTTAGCTATGCCTTGCGAGGCGATCTCGGTCGCTCATTTGCTGGTGGTGTGTCAGTAACTGAACAGATCGCAGCCAGATTTCCAGCAACTGTTGAGCTCGCTGTGGCAGCGCTATTCATCAGTACGGTTGTTGGCATCCCGCTCGGCATTGTTTCGGCCATTCGGTCAAATTCCGTCGTTGATTATGCAGGTCGAGTGTTTGCACTACTCGGTATCTCCATCCCACTCTTCTGGTTTGGCATAATCATGATCATAGTATTCGGCGTCACGTTGCAGTGGTTGCCTGTCAGCGGGCGCTATGATGCCCGAACGCTATATGATCTCAGGACGGTGACTAACTTCTATCTGATTGATAGCGTTTTGAACCTTGATGCTAATGCCTTCACGACGACCTTGCGTCACCTAGTGATGCCAGCGATGGCGCTGGGTCTGTGGTCGGTGGGGATCATCACGCGAATGACCCGGGCCTGTATGCTAAATGTCCTGGCTCTGGACTATGTTCGCACGGCGCGCAGTAAAGGCCTCATTGAGCGCATAGTCGTCATGCGCCACTGTCTGCCGAACGCGATGCTGCCAGTCATAACTCTGATCGGGCTCCAGTTCGGGGCCAATCTAGGTGGGGCAGTGATCACCGAGACCGTTTTCGCTTGGCCCGGCCTGGGCAAGTTATTGGTCGATTCTATCCGCCTGCGTGACTACCCTCAGGTACAAGGTAGCGTGCTTGTGTTGGCTAGTGCCTACGTGTTCATCAACCTGGCTGTAGACATCCTGTACGCCTATCTCGATCCCCGGATTCGCTATGGCCGTGAATAGTTTGGCCTTTGCACAATCCAAGGCAGTGACACCATGCGAGGTGAATAGATGATCGATCAGTGCGGCTCTGTGACCATGTCCACAGTCAAAAGAGTCCACATGCTCAGGACTCAGGGCGGTGTTGTGTTGACCAAGGTTGGGGAGGGGAACGTCATCATGAATGAGAACACGATCAAACGAGTTCAGCGAAGCTACGGCCATCGGACGTTGGGCATGGTAATATTTGGGCAGGCGCCTCGAAACGACGTATTACCTCAAATGATGCCTTTCTTGCCGCCGGATGTGACTATTCGCCAGTTGGGCGCGTTGGACAACCTGGACCTAGCTAAAATTGCAGATCTTGTACCTCGTTCAGGTGAGTACGTCCTGCTAACCCGGTTACGAGACGGTCGAGCTGTATACGTAGCTGCTGAGCGCACCCTCCCGCTGGTACAGAACTGCTTAGACCGACTGTCAGGTGAGGGCGTGAACCTGGTGATCCTCCTGTGCACCCGTGAATTTCCAGCGCTGCACACGGATGTGATCCTCATTGAGTCTAGTCGCCTGTTGCCTGGCATCGTAAGAGCTCTATCTCCCAAACATCTGGGGATCATGGTTCCCCTTCCGGAGCAAATAGGCTATGCCAGATCTCAATGGGAAACTTTGGAAGCCAGCTTGGCCTTCATCGCCTGTTCCCCCTACACCGATGAGCAGGCCGTGGCTGCGGCTGCCAGGGAATTGGCTAAGCAGTCTCTGGATTTGGTTGTGATGGATTGCATGGGCTATACCCTGAACCACAAAAGAATTGTTGTCGAGGTAACGCAACGACCGGTTCTGCTAGCCACCTCGGTACTGGCCCGCATCACTGGCGAATTGCTGGGCTAGCCGGTATCGAATTATTAGCCAGGACATGCCGCTGGGCCAAATGATTATGGAGGCTCGAAGCCAATGTCAACATCGACGAACAGCGACAGTAGCGCTTACCCACATCACGCCTATTGCCCCACGGTTCGGGGTACGAAGGTGATGGTCGCCTCGGGCCACGCTCTGGCGTCCCTGGCGGGAGCGAGAATTCTGGAACGTGGTGGCAATGCCATCGATGCAGGAGTGGCGGCGGGGATCTGCCTGGCAGTCACTCAGCCTGATATGGTTAGCTTCGCTGGGGTCGCCCCAGTAATGATCTATCTGGCCGAGAGTCGCCAGGTGGTTACCGTCGACGGCGTGGGTGTATGGCCGCAGCGTGCCACCATTGCTTACTTTCAAGAGCAGGCCGGGGGCGTTATCCCAGAGGGGGTGCTGCGAACTGTTGTCCCGGCTGCACCGGATGCCTGGATTAGCGCACTGTCCACATACGGTACGATGACCTTCGCTCAAGTATCAGAAGACGCTATCCGATTGGCAGCGGAAGGGTTTCCGGTTCATCGTCTCTTAGCACAGCGTGTTGCCGAAAGTGTTGAAACTTATCGACGCTGGCCCAGTTCGGCGGAGGTCTTTCTGCCGGCGGGGCGCCAACCGTCTGAGGGTGAGGTCTTCGTCCAGTCGGATTTGGCCCGCACACTGCAAATCATAGCCGATGCGGAGAGTGCGAAGTCGTCTAGGGGCCGGCTGGCGGGGTTGCAGGCTGCGCGCGACGCTTTCTACCGGGGTCCTATCGCCAAGCGTATCGCCGAGTTCTTCGCAGAGCAGGGTGGATTACTCACCCCGGATGATATGGCAGGCTTCCAGGTGCGGATTGAGCCTCCCGTCAAGGTCCCTTACAAGGGCTACGAGGTCTACGCCTGTGGGCCTTGGTGCCAAGGACCAGTCCTGTTACAAGCCTTAAGAATACTGGAGGGCCTGGAGTTTTCTAGGCTGAAACATAACAGCGCCCAGTACATCCACTGGATCGTCGAAGCGCTCAAGCTAGCGCTCGCCGATCGCGAGGCGCACTATGGTGATCCTTGTTTCGTCGATGTGCCTCTAGATACGCTACTGTCTGAAGAGTACGGCGCTAGGCAACGGCTGAGAATCAAGCCCGATCAAGTCTTCCCACAATTGCCTGCATCCGGCTTGTCCAGCTCTTATGGTGGAAGGATCAGCGCTTTCAGTCATCTGTCTGAACTGGATGGAGAGGGCGCCCCCACAGCACCCTACGATACCAGTTACGTCTGTGTTGTAGACTCTGCTGGAAACGCTTTCTCAGCTACACCTAGTGACCTTAGCGCAGACATCCCCATAGTGCCGGGTACTGGATTGGCGGTGTCTCCACGGGGTTCTCAGTCTTGGCTTGATCCAAATCACCCCAGTGCGCTAGCGCCTGGCAAACGACCGCGCCTCACCCCCAATCCAGCTATGGTTTTCCGAGAAGGCCGACTATACATGCCTTTTGGTACCCCTGGTGGCGATGTTCAGTGCCAAGCAATGTGTCAGGTTTTCCTTAACCTGGCTGAGTTTGGTATGAGCCCACAGCTGGCAGTGGAGATGCCCCGTTTCGCTACCCTGAGTGCTCCGAACAGCTTTTGGCCACACAGGGCGCGACCTGGCGTAATCGCGCTCGAGGCAGACATCCCAGCAGAGACAATCGCTGGCCTGGTGGAGCGGGGCCATAAGGTTGAGCTTTGGAAACGCGCCGACTGGGAAGCTGGGGGTGTCTGCCTGATCACCGTCGATCCCCAAAGTGGAGTGCGAACTGCCGGGGTCGACCCCCGTCGTGAATGTTTTGCCATCGGGTGGTGAGAGCTGACAAGGAGAAAATATGGAAGGGGCCTTCTTGTCTCCGGCGAGACCACGGTTCAAAGTGCTCTCAACTAATCAAAAGCCCTTTTGCTTGCTAGGCAGACAAATTTGCAAGGAGGGATGGCAGGTATGCGACTGCGAGATAGAGTGGCGATAGTGACGGGTGCGGCTTCCGGCAATGGCCGAGGAATTGCTCTCCGGTTTGCGGAAGAGGGTGCCAAAATCGTTGTTGCCGATCTGAACCTGTCTGGCGCTGAGGAAACGGTCCAGATGATCAAGTCCCGAGGCTCGGAAGCAATTGCGGTTCAGACTGATGTAACATCAGCGGCAGACATTCAAAGAATGGTGCAAGCTGCGTGCGATCACTTTGGTCACATCGATATTCTGGTCAACAACGCGGGCATAAGTCCCGTGGGCAGCGTGACTGAGATCAGCGAAGAAGAGTGGGATCTGGTCATCAGCGTTGATTTGAAAAGCGTTTTTCTGGGTTGCAAGTACACTATCCCAGTGATGATAGAGCGTGGCGGTGGTTCAATTATCAATATCGCTGGCACGCTCGGGTTGCAGGCAGCAGCAAGAAAAGCGGCCTACTGCGCTGCCAAGGCAGGGGTCGTCAACCTGACACGACAAATGGCGATTGATTACGGCCGGGACAATATACGCATCAATTGTATCTGTCCCGGCTTTGTGGATACTCCGCTTACCGCTAGTTTCTCTGATGAGGCGCGGAGGCGGCTGCTTGCTCGATTGCCTATTCCCAGGGTGGGACAGGTGGAGGACATTGGAAACGCCGCCGTTTACTTAGCCAGCGATGAGGCTTCCTACGTGACTGGCTTGTGCCTCGTGGTCGATGGTGGGCAAACTCTGGGCATCCCGGCGCGCTGATTCAATCGTAGTTATGAGAGCGTTGAATATCTCCCCCAAATCCGCCGAAGGCGGATTCAAGGTTGTCCTTCCTGCGGAAGGAGGGGCTTTTTTGTGTTCTGGGGCACATCCCCAGATCCGCCGTCCGCCGAAGGTCCGCCTTCGGCAGATGCCCTCCCTGGAACCCCCGTTAGTCAACACCTTAAGCTATCTCCCTTGATAGTCAAAAGCGATTGGTGTATGCTGGAAGGGATGATGACTTAAGGGGAATAGGAAATGGGGGATATTTTAGACGAGGCTGCCGCTCTCGTGCAGTGTAAGGAATGTCCATGGTACAGATCCTGTGTGGTGCCCCTCCGTTTCAGTGCTGAGGACCTCCGTAGGCAGATGCAGTCGGCTATACCGGGAGCCTTCTCTCCAGAGAGCGGATTGGGCATGCCCCAGTTTTTAGCCAATCTGGCTTCGGCCGCCCAGCACTCCCTTCTGGAGGGCTGTCCTATCTTCATTGAGCGGCTGCGGAGCAGTCCCAGGTTGGCTGAGCGCATCAAGAAGTTGATGCAGACCTGGGGGATGGAGAGCGATGATGCCGAACCAAAGAAGTGAGCTCATCCGACGGTGTAACGTCGAGGTTAATCGGGGAAGGTGTACCTGCACCTACGAGCCCTGCGAACGGAAGGGCTTCTGTTGTGATTGTATCGTTTACCATCGTCACTATGGTGAATTGCCGGGTTGCCTCTTTCCAGCAGAGGTGGAGAGAACCTACAACCGCTCCATAGCCCGATTTGTAGAGGTCTATGGCCGAAAGGTCTAGTCATACGTGGCATCCTAGCCCTCCCCTGGCTATCCTACTGGTCGCTCTTCTGGGGGTGGCCTGTGTTCCGCTGCCATCAGCCACGGCTACGCCAGCGCCCGTTCGCAGCCCAACACCCATATCCTATCCGCCGCTTACTCCCAGTCCCACCCCTCGTCCCTCGGTCATTCCTACCCCCACACCTCTCGGGCATATCCCTTTGCCTCAGCCACGGATGGCCGGGCCACTATCCCTGGAGGAGACCATCGCCAAGCGACGCTCAATGCGCAGCTATTCTCCCTGGGAGCCCTCACTGGCGGAGATCGCTCAGCTGTTATGGGCTGCGCAAGGCATCACTGATAAAAGAACAGGCTTTCGCGCTGCCCCCTCTGCCGGGGCGTTATACCCGCTTGAGGTGTATGTAGTCACACGTCAGGCGGTCTACCGCTATCTAGCGAATAGCCATGCGCTGGCCAGGGTAAAGGAGGGGGATGTCCGAGAAGCGTTATGCACGGCTGGTTTATCCCAGGAGCCCATTCGGGAGGCGCCTCTAAGCATCGTGATCACAGCTGTCTACGAGCGCACCAGGGTCAAGTATGGCGAACGGGCGGAGAGGTATGTGCTGCTGGAGGCCGGGCATGCGGCCCAGAACATCCTCCTCCAGGCGGTCTCTCTGGGTTTGGGCGGGGTGCCCATCGGGGCCTTTTACGATCAGGAGGTACAGGAAGCTATCGGTTGCCCCAGCCACCACCGGCCGCTCTACATTATCCCTATCGGCCGCCCCCGTACTGGCAGTGCCCTCATCTCCTTATCCCCTTCTCCCTAGGGAGAAGGGGGGAATAGGGGCTAGGGCGGAGCCCTAGAACCCTCCAAGGAGGGTGTACCCTCCTCGACCTCCCCCTTTGTCCTGCGGGGCAACGCCCTCATCCCCTGCCCCCTTCTCCCTTCTTAGGGAAAAGGGGGGATGAAGGTTTGGGGATACCCCAAACCCCAGCAGAGGAGCAAAGCCCCTCTGCACACCCCATTCTGTGGGAGGAGGGGGGAATAGAGGCTGGGGGTACCTCAAACCCCAGTCTGCCGAAGGTCCGCCTTCGGCGGATGCACCCCCCATTCTGTGGGAGGAGGTCGGTTAGGGTGGAACTCTAGGGCCCTCTTGACTAGGGAACATATCCTCTGGGGGCGCAGCTTATTGTATCCCGGATAGATCAGAACTCCTATCTAGAGCCCCTTTTCCAATTCTTCGATGAGGTGCAGATATTCGTGATGTTTTCCTTCGCCTATCCGTTCCCTTTCGATCTCTTCGTACTTTTCCAATAGCTCCCGCACCTCCTCTGCGGAAAGCATTCGATCCGCCATAGGGTAGAGGACGTTATCCTCTTTGTAGATGTGGGCATTGAGGAGTTTGGCGTAGCCCCGCGCGTTGTCTATGATAGCTCCCCTGGCCGTCTTATCGCCGCGGGCATACCTTTCAACGCCCTCAGCGAGGGACCTGACGAAGCGGCGCCCTTCGTCGTGCTCGAGGAGCATCACCCCTATGGGGCCACCCTCCCTGGGTAGGCCGTGCTTTTCGAGGGCGGGGAAGAGGGTATCCTCCTCCTTGCCGTGGTGACATTTATCAGCGAAGGTCCTTATGAAATCTAGCGACTTCATAAGGCGTTCTGGGGGCACCTCCTCGTCCATTTCCAGCTTGGCGGCTGTGGACTCCAAGATCCGCAACATTCTCTCTATGACGCGGTGTTCCTCTTTGAGAACCTCTGTAGCTGACATCTTCTCAACCTCCTTTTCCGCAACGGGGGTATGGATGGAGACGGTGTTATGGTGTATTATGTGGATGTTGAACTTGGCTGACCCTATCCGTGGTTCGTTTGGGTGTCTCCTGAGTTAAATTATAGGTGGTGGTATCCGATCTGTAAACGTTCAGGGATCTGCCCTCGTTTGACAAGCATCGCTACAGTATGTATAATGTAGCTGCAGGGTTGGCCACAGTACGCATATCTCCCTAGAGCAAAGTGCTCATGCGTTGGGCGTCAGGTGCTACTTAAAAAAGGAGGGTCATAAGGCCAGCTTTTTGATTGGCACTCAAATCAGCGTCCTGGAAGGCAGCATGTCAGTGCTGAACAGGACTGACTTGCCCCACATGTCTTCTATTGATAGCTGGTAGCTCCCAGGGGGGGAGCTACAGGCCAATGACAGTCCATCACATTACGCTCTACACTGGTACACGCTACGCTAGCAATGGGAGGTAAGAATCCATGTACAAGCGACTGGGTTTTCTGGCACTCGTCTTGGTGGTCGTGCTGGCTGTGGGCGTCTCTATCAGCAGTGCTAGCAGCCCGACATCCCCCAGCTCGGGCTTGACCGTCCAGATTACCTCCGCCATCAGTGCGGATACCGTAACTTACAGCATCACCCTGGTCAACGACACCTCCATGGATATCGGCAACATCTACCTGGCCGGCCTGGTCCCCACCGGTACTTCCTTCGTCAAGGCCACTGCCACCCCACCAGGAAGCTGGTTTCGCGGCTTCGAGGTGGAATCCGCGGTGTGGCTGAGCGATAAGGTACCAGCTAAGGGTAAGCAAGGGCCCTTCTCCTACCAGGTGAAGATCATCGGCCCCATCGGGTCGGCCCACGCCTGGGTGCACTGGGCTGCCCCCAGCGAGGGCACCGCCGTATCTGCGGCTACCAAGGCCACCAAGTACGTGGGTAGCGAGGCCTGTGCCAAATGCCACGCGAAGAAGTACAACAATTTCCGGGTAGCCGGCCACGGCTACAAGCTGCGCACCGCCGCCGACGCCATGAAAGCGCCTCTGCCCCTGCCGGAAGGCTATACCTGGGATGACATCAGCTACGTCATCGGGGGCTATAAGTGGAAGGCCCGCTATATGGATAAGCAGGGCTATATCATTACCACGGCTGCCGGCAAGCCGGGCAAGAACCAGTACAACATGATGACTGGCACCTGGGTTGACTACCATCCTGGCGAGATGAAGAAGTACGACTGCGGCCGGTGCCACACCACCGGCTACTCCTCGGAGGGCCACCAGGACGGTCTGCCCGGCATCGTGGGCACTTGGGCCTTCCCCGGCGTCCAGTGCGAGGCCTGCCACGGCCCCGGTGGCGACCACATCGCCGGCAAGGCCAAGATGGTGGTGGACGAATCGGCAGCCCTCTGCGGCAAGTGCCACATCCGAGGCAAGGCGACCGAGATCCCGGCCAGCGGGGGCTTCATTCGCCACCACGAGCAGTACAACGAGTTCCTGGCCAGTCCCCACAGGGCCCTGAGCTGCGTAGCCTGCCACAGCCCCCACAAGAAGGCCGAGTTCTCCATCGAGGCCGCCTGCTCCACCTGCCACAGCGGGGCCAACGCCGCCTTCACCGGCAGCCAGATGCAGAAGGTGGGAGTAACCTGCACCGATTGCCATATGCCTAAGGCCAGCAAGTCAGCGGTGAAGTTCGGCCCCTACGAGGGCGACGTGATGACCCACCTCTTCGAGATCAACATTGACCCCAAGGCCAAGATGTTCACCGACGACGGCAATCTGGCCAAGGGCTACCTGACTCTGGACTTCGCTTGCCTGCAATGCCACAAGGATAAAGATGTCCAGTGGGCGGCTAACTACGCCCAGGGCATCCACAGCTTGGGCAAGAAGTAGGCTCCTTCAGACAGTACAGCAGAGCCAGGCCCCTCGTTGAAGAGGGGCCTGGTTTATTTTGGGGCTACATCAAGCCGGAGACTAGGCTCTAGGTGGGTCTTGGCGATGATGTGTAGAACAGGACTTATCTTTTAGCTGCTGGCCTCGGTTGTGCAGAAGGCAGGAACAACTGTATCAAGGCTGTTCAACAGCAAGCCTATAGGCTACTGCAATACGAGATACTTGCGGCAGCAGACTCTCATAACCGATGTGCCCTGAGCTTCCACACAAACCGTGAAGATCCAACGTTCGCCGCCGCTTGACGTCGTCTTGAACTACACCATAGAATGAGAGACATCAAGCGAAGTGGAGGGTTAAGGACATGCGGAGATTTCTCATCGACACGGATACCGCCTCCGATGATGCCGTCGCCTTGTTGATGGCCGTTCGTTCCCCGCATGTGCGGGTAGAAGGCGTTACTGTCGTGGCCGGTAATGTTCCCTTGCAACAGGCGGTAAAGAATGCCCTGAATACGCTGGAGCTGGCTGGTGTCAACGATGTGCCTGTCTACCCGGGTCTGGCTAAGCCACTGCTGCGTGACCATGTGGATGCCACAGACATTCATGGCCCCGACGGGATGGGCAATTTGCAGCTACCAGCGCCGCGCCTGCAACCACGGAGTGAGCACGCCGTGGACGCTATCATTCGTATCATCCGCTCTGCCCCCGGAGAGATCACCCTGGTCACGCTTGGTCCGCTCTCCAACATCGCCCTGGCCTTGCGCAAAGAACCCCGCATCGCCCAGGAGGTGAAAGAGGTTTACGTCATGGGTGGAACGGCCCAAACACTCGGCAACATCACTCCAGCCGCAGAGTACAACATCTGGTGTGATCCGGAGGCGGCACGGATCGTTTTCCATTCAGGCATGCCCCTGATGATGGTGGGCTGGGAGCTCGCCATTGGGCCAAGCTTACTTAACACCCAGGAGATCGAGTCCTGGCGGGCATTGGATACGCCCTTAGCCCATTTTGCCATCGATTGTAATCGCCAGGTGATTGAATGTTGTCGGCGGCTCCTGGGTTCTGCTGTACTGTCCCTACCCGATCCGGTCACCATGGCCGTCGCCCTCGATCACCATGTAGCCACGAAGGTAGAGAAGAGGTACGTTGATGTGGAGATCACCAGCGAACTCACCCGCGGGCAAACCGTGGTTGACCTCTGGGGGATGACCTCCCGAGCACCTAATGTGGAGGTCTGCTTAGCCATCGATAGCGATCGGTTCAAGCAGATGCTGCGCCGCCTCGTTGCATAGCCATCTCCTCTTGGTGTAGAATACAAGAGCTGTCCTTAGGGCCAGGTCAGGGTGGATCGGTGGTAGACGAAGGCCAGGAGGAGCTTTGCCAAGCATTTCGGTGGTGCTGCCCGCCCACAATGAGGAGGAGAATCTTCCGCAGATGCTGAGGGCTACGACAGAGGTCCTCAGTAAGATAACGAGTGACTATGAGATTATCGTCGTTGATGATGGTAGCACCGATCACACGGCGGAGATCACCCAGAGTTGGGCTCAATCAGATGCCCATATCCGCCTGCAGCAGCATCCGCGGAATGTGGGCTATGGTGGGGCGTTGGCTACTGGTTTCGCTGCGGCAACCAAGGAGTTGGTCCTTCTCACCGATAGTGATAACCAGTTCGATGTGACTGAGATCAATAAGCTTTTGCCGCTCATCGACCAGGCCGACCTGGTCGTCGGCTATCGTGCCCCCCGACGTGACCCATTCGTGCGCCGGCTCAACGGTCTCGGCTGGAATATGCTCGTAAACCTGTTGTTTGGCTATACCTGCCGCGATGTTGATTGTGCCTTTAAGCTCTTCAAACGGAGCATTTTGCAAAAAGTGCGCATCGTTTCCCGCGGGGCCACCTTCAGCGCCGAGTTCCTGGTTAGGGCGCGGCGGCAAGGTTACCGCATTCGGGAGGTGCCGGTTAAACATCTCCCTCGCCTGGCTGGCGTGCAGAGTGGCGCCCGTCCGGATGTTATCTGGCGCGCCTTTGGGGAGCTGGTCAGGTTTCGTCTCACCCTGTGGCGGGAGAAGCGCTCCGGCCAGGGGGAGGCGGTTTAGATTGAGAGAGGGCGTCCATTGAGGACCTTGTCTCGTGATCAGGTCGCAGGATACCAGACATCCGATGAAGGGGGTGTGGCTATGGTACCGGCCACCAGGTTCAACATACTTAAAGTGGCCCCCACCACCTTCTTTTCCGACTATGGCTGCCATGTACGCATTTTAGAGGAGACGTTAGCCCTGCAACAGCTGGGTAGCGAGGTAGTCATCTGTACCTACCATGGGGGACGTGATTGGCCCACGCTGGATATACGCAGAATACCACGGATACCCTGGCTTCATAATCCACAGGTTGGATCGTCTAGACATAAGCTCTATCTGGATGTTCTCCTTTCGTTGCAAACGCTGGGTACTAGCTGGCAAGAGAGTCCCAACATCGTGCACGCCCACCTCCATGAGGGCGCTCTGATCGGCTATTTCATTTCCCGTGTGCATCGCTGTCCCCTGGTCTTTGACTTTCAGGGTAGTCTCACCAAGGAGATGATCGATCACAATTTCCTCAGGGCAGATAGCCACTTTTATAAGCCGCTCCGCCGCCTGGAGATGGTTATTAACCGCTGGGCCGATGTGATCATCACCAGCACGGCGCATGCGGCTGAGCTCCTGGTGCGTCAATTCGGCTGTGCTCCCGCCAAGATTTATCCCGTACCAGATTGCGTCAATATCCAGCGCTTCCGACCGAGATGGGAGGTTGCTGACGAGCTGAAGATAGAGTTAAAAAGACAGCTGGGTATCCCTCTTGAGCGTAAGCTCATCGTTTACCTCGGTCTGCTGGCCGAATACCAGGGGAGCGGTCACCTCCTACAGGCAGCGGCCACTCTGATCCAGCGGGGATATGACGCTCATTTTCTACTTATGGGCTTCCCCGGGCAAAAGCGCTATGAGGCCCTGGCCCGTTCGCTCGGCATCTCTGCCTATGTTACTTTTACTGGACGTCTTCCTTATGAAGATGCCCCTCTTTACCTGGCCTTGGGTGATGTAGCCGTAGCACCGAAGCTGTCTGAGACGGAAGGAAATGGGAAGTTGCTGAATTATATGGCTGTCGGACTGCCCACCGTCGCTTTTGATACGCCGGTAAGCCGGGAAATCCTGGGCGAGTGTGGTGTTTATGCCGAGGCTGGCAACGCCCAAGCGTTGGCTACAGCCTTTGAGTCGTTGCTTAAAGATGAGCGCGAGGCGCTGGAGCGGGGGAGAGAATTGCGGGACAGGGCGGTCGCCGCCTATTCCTGGGAACAGGCCGGGCGAATGATCCTGGAAGTTTATGAGAGGGCCGCCGGGTGAAAAGGCTCTGGACCCCCTGGCGTTTGGATTATATCCTGGGAGAGAAGGCCACAGGCTGCATCTTCTGTGAGAAGGCCAGGGAGAACAGGGATAGAGAAAACTACATCCTGTACAGGGGGGAGAGAGGCTTCATCATGCTCAACCTCTATCCCTACAATAATGGTCACCTTATGGTTGTGCCCTATGCTCACGTGTGTGGGCTGGAGGAGTTGGATGAGGCCACCCTGGCCGAATTGATGCGCCTGGTTAAGCGAGGGACGGCGGCCCTGCAAAGAGCGATGAACCCGGAGGGCTTCAACATAGGGATGAACATAGGCAAAGTGGCCGGCGCAGGCATCGCAGACCATGTGCACCTCCACGTCGTCCCACGTTGGGCGGGAGACACCAACTTCATTCCGGTGCTTTCCGACACGCGACTCATTCCGGAACTGCCGGAAACGACCTACGAGCGGCTTATCGCCGCTGGCATCGCTGCGGACTGATTTCTCTGTGTTCCGCTTCTGTTGGATTGGTCTTAGAGAGGATAAGAGGATGCCTGGCACCTATCGCTGCCCGAAAGGGGGCACTCACGTCTGGGTCACGAAGAAAGAGGGTGGCTCAGTCAAGTACAAGCAATGTAGGAAGTGTGGGCAGGTACGCCCCGTTTAGCCGATTCTGGGCCGAGCCGCAATGGGCCAGATCGACCCCATCGAAGGGGGAGTTTTATCCCCCCTGTCTTGTATAAACTCAGGACGGCGCATCATCGGTAGGGTCGAACCTCAGCGCAGCAGGATCGTCCGATAGCCTGGCCCAGGCGCGGGGACCTCTCTAAGCGTCGCAGCTGAATTGTACTTATCGTTGAGCGCTGTGGGGAAGGTGATACGGTCGGGATCACCATCGCTGACGTATCTCTCCAGAGGGTTCTGGTCCAGATAGCTCAACCAGTGGTCCAACTCTGACTGTATGGCCTGCACCCGTGGTAGGGCATAAGGAGCGTAGTCTTTACGGTTTGGGGCCGGAGCCGGCTCGGCGCCAACCAGGACGATGGCCTTATGGTTATATTCAACCCCCTTATAGGAGCCGTGGATGGCCAGGTTCTTATTCTTTGGATATTCGCCCAGTGGTAGGGCCAGACTGAGTACCTGGTAACCAGGCACGGCCTCCTGAGTGGCCTTGACGGCCAGGGCCAGTTGCTTTTGTACCTCCTGATCGCTCACTTGTCCTAGCGGCTGATGCCAATAGGTGTGATTGCCGATCTCCATACCTCGCTGGACAAGATACTGCAGCTTCTGCCTGGCATACTCAGGTTGATCGAAGAGGTCGTTGGGTGGGGCAGCGGCGGGCAAGACATACCAGGTGGCTTTCAGCCCAAAGTCGGGATGTTGGCTAGAGAAATCCTCCAGGATGCCGAGGGCGCAATGAGGGTCAATCTTAAGCTCGCCGCCGCTTTTTATATATCTGAACTGGCTATCGGAGGAGTCATCGAAGGTGAGGATGAGGGGCGAATAGCCAGCCGGCAGGTTGATCTTATTGTTGATGAAATCGCTCAGGCTGATGAGGCGATAGCCCTTAGCATAAAACAGCTCCAGATCGTGGCGAAAATTGACCTCGCTTCTGGTCCAGCGTAACTCCTCAAGACCGATGCGATGATACTCCAGGATGAGCACCTTGCCCAATTCGTTGGGTCTGATTTTGCTCAGGTCTAGAGCAGGAGTGGAGGTGGGTGTTGGGGTGGGGACGGCCCTGGTCACAGCCGCGGTTGAGGGCGTTGGGTTGGGGGTGGGATTAGACGTGGAAGGAGAACCACACCCAGCGACTGTAGTCGTCAGAACGAGCGCGATCAGACCTATGAGCTGTGCCAGGGTTGCGAAGGGTTTCACGATCGCCTGTCGCCGCATGATTAAAGATGAGTGTTGCATCATACCTCCATATCGTGGACATTGGTAGCCTGCATAGTATACATCAAACACCCCTCAAATTCGCCAAATTGCCCGTCTGTGCCTATTGACAATTGGGGTGGATGGTGTTATAGTGAAATTAATCCGAAAAACTATCGACCTCTCGCAATTTGTAGGGCACCTATCCCGCTGTGGATCGTATGACAAGTCGACGGTTTCCCCGGCCTGTGGGCAGGGCGAAGAGGACGGGAGGAGCGAAGCAGCGTGTATCCCGACCAAGAATCCGCCGATTCCCCAGGGCAGGCGATGGGGGAAGCCACCAAATACGTTTAGGAGGCTTGACGTGAGAGGGAAACTTGCCTGGCAGAGTTTGGCCATCTTTACCGTCCTCGTTTTATTGTTGGGACTCCTCCCCGCCGCTAGCATCGCTCTGGAAACCGGTACTGACCGCACCAGTGCTATCCCCTTGCCCCTCGGTACCCCGCAGGGCGGCAACCTAGCTCCATCCCAGACGATCTGGTATCGTTTCGATTTCGACGGTACCTCGTCTCTGCAGCTAAACGTGTACAATGCAGCGGAGGAGATAAACTTCAACGTTTACCCGCAGGGGTCTGAGACGCCCATCATGGCGGGGACAAGAAACTGGGGTATTGGGCCGGGTTCGACAACGGGCACCTATTATATTGCCCTGCGCGCTGGCGTCAGGGGGGGACCTTATAGCATCATGCTGATGTCGATGGGACCAGGACCCTCTCCTGCGCCTCCGGGCCCTACCCCTCCGGGCGCGCCCCCAGCTGAAGGTAGCAGCCCGGCTAATGCCATTGCTCTGACAGATAATACGCCGGTGGGGCGAACGGTCTCTCCAAATCAGAGCCTCTGGTTCAAGTACATTTTTTCGGGTGCCAACCGGGTTCGGTTCAAGCTGGATTCGCAATACCTCTACATGAACCTTTCCCGTGGGACAGGCACGCCTCCCACTTTGACTCCGGCGGTGAGTTATGTACGTGAGTTCGAGGAACCCAGTGGAAATGCCCCCACTACCTTCTATATCGAAGTGCTGGGAGGGACAATTGGGGGCAATTTTATGCTCTTCGTCTCTATAGAGACGGGCGCTCCCCCCGCTGGTCCCGGTGGGGGGACGGATCGCTACACTGCCCCCAGGATACAGCCGGGGGCCTATGGCCGGGGCACGCTCAGCCCGAATCAGTCCACCTGGTGGGCCGTCGAGTTCTTCCCAGGTACGGAACTACGGTTGAAACTGGAGGGGGACCAATCTGGCCTGGCCATCAACATCTTTTACCAGTACTCTCCTACTACCTTGCCCAACGGAGCTGGAGTGAGGGAGTTCGTTATAGCCAGCACGGCCCAGGCGGGCACGTACTATATAAACGTCGCTGGGGGGAACACAGGTGGGACTTATACCCTCGAGGTAAGGAAACCGGCAGGGGGAGGCGCGGCCCCACCCGGCAGCAATATGGATATGGCCTTCCCTCTGACGGATAATGCGCCCACAGATTCTAGGACCATAACCTCTACCCAAAAGATTTACTATATGTATGATTACCGAACGCCCTTCCAGACGGTCAACTTCACCCTGCAGTCAACGCCGCCTGGCGTGGTCTTCGATATCTTCTACGGGCGTTCGCCGTCCCCCATCGGCACCAGTGGTCCGCCAGGCAGCGCCCTGCAAAGCTTTACGGTGAACTCGCCCTCTACCGGTGCCTATTACATCGTGGTCAGGGCCGGCTTCGGTCTGGATCAGGGGAGTTTCATCCTGACGGCCTCGCCGGTGGTAGCTACACCGCCGGTCGGTCCACGCCAGCCTGGCGAGGACCGCAGCACGGCGATCCGGCTGGAGGACAACAAGCCGGTTGATTACACCTTCACCTCTCGGGCGCCGCGCTATTACTTCTATGACCTCGGCCCTGGTCGAATGGCCAAGATTGTCCTGACCTCCCCTACAGCGGGGGTCAACTTCGATGTCTTCTTCGCTTCCGATGCCCCTGAGCCTGGTGGCTCAAGGGTACGTGTCTGGAGGACATCGCCGGGAACAATGCCTGGCACTTACTTCATCGTGGTGCGCACCGGCGAGGCCACCAGTGGCAGTTATACCCTCGTCGCTTCCAGCGAGGAGTCAAAGACGACAGGCGCTGATCGCGCCTCAGCCATCCCCCTGGCCAACGACGCGCCTCTCACCGGTAGCATGGATCGCGGGCAAAGCAGGTTCTACTCCTACAACTTCTCCGGTGGGCAGACGGTGCAGTTCATCCTGGCTGGCCCGCAGGGGATGTTCCTCGACATCTACTATCAGGATGGCTTCCAAGGATTGCCCGGTAGCGGTCAGCAGAGCGCCATCCTGGGCGGTGGCTCTACGGCTGGCATCTACTATGTGGTGGTCAGGGGCGGCCCCAACGGGGGAAGTTATACCCTGACGGCTACACTCAACGTGCAGTTCGGTCCTCCCCCAGTTCCAGGAGGACCCGCTGGTCCCACGCTTGACCCGGCGAAGATAAACTTCCGTGTGGTGGGATACGATGCCCAGGGAACCGGGATTGCCAATAGCACGGTTCGATTGATTCGCGGTCGGGAGACCATCACCAGTACGACCACCATTGCCGATGGGACCGGCTTCTTCCCCGTCAAGGGGTTGACCGATGGACACTATGATCTGCGGGCCAGTCCCCCGCCTGGGACTAATTACGGTCCATCTATGCCGGTGGGGGTGGAGGTGCAGGGTGGCCTGGCCTTCCCGGTGGCACAGCATACGCTGATGCTCCAGGAGCCACAGATCGAGGGCACCGTGCTGGATCCCAACGGTAGTGCCGTAGGTGGGGCCACGGTGAGGGCCAGCGAAGTATATGGAGGACCCGCTGGTCCACCCATCAGTGTGAGGACTGGTGCAGACGGCAAGTTCCGTCTGGGTGGGCTGATGCCGGGCATGCCCTATTATCTGATCGCCTATCCGCCGGCTGATTCACCCTATACGCAATCCAAGCCGGTACAGCAGAGCGTGCCCTTCAGCGGTGGGGCGACGTGGGGTGGTCCACCCCCTGGTGGTGGTCCGCCCCCTGGTGGTGGTCCGCCCCCTGGTGGTGGTCCACCCCCTGGTGGTGGTCCACCCCCTGGTTATGGGACACCTCCTGCTGGTGGGACACCTCCTGGTTATGGGCCTACCTCGCTAGGGGGGACGAAGGTAAAGGTGCAGGTGATTAATGTCACCCTCACCCTAACCGCCCCCAGCGTGGAGGGGACGGTGACGGATCCCAATGGCAACGCCGTATCTGGGGCTAAGGTGGAGGCCAAGGAGGAGGCGGCTGGCTTCGGTCCGGGGATGATGCCCGGTGGCGAGATGGAGAGCGCCCTACTGGCCACCAGTGGCGCAAATGGCACGTATCGTCTCGGCGGTCTGGAAGCGGGTAAGTCCTATTCCTTGGTGGCTAAGCCACCCGAGGATTCGGCCTTTAACCAGTCTGCGCCGGTGAAGATCTCCTTCATGGGTACGAAGCTGACCCAGAATCTGCAGCTCAGCGGCACTCAGGTCAGTGGCACGGTCGCAGCCGGTGGCGCGCCAGTGCCGGGGGCCATGGTGGATATCTACTCCATGGGCATGTTCGGCCCGGGGGTTAGCGCCCACACAGAGACGGATAAGGATGGCAAGTTCAGCTTCGGTGGGCTGACCGATGGGGTCTATAATCTGGAGGTCAATCCTCCTTTTGATCCTAAGTACGCTAGCTATGCCCGCCCGGCCCCGAAACAGATCACGATTAAGGGCGGCGTGGCCAGCCCCAGCAGTCTCACCATCAACCTGACCTCGGCCACCCTTACAGGTGTGGTGTACAATCCCGATGGTAGTACGCCTGCCATGGGATCGTTCGTGGACATTCAGAAGGCAGATTTCAGCTTCTTCTACGGCGTGCCCACAGATGAGCAGGGACGCTTCGGCGCCGCTGGCTTGACCGCGGGTAAGTACCGCATCATCGCCCGTGTCCCTAAGGGCATGGGGGGTATGCCGGGTATGCCAGCAGGTGGTATGCAGACCAGTGATTATACGGATTCCACGCCCGTAGAGGTGACCATAGACGAGAATGGTAACCCCGACGCTTCCTGGACGGGAAAGATCCTCCTGACCCAGCCCCAGATCACCGGGGTGGTGTCTGATCCCAATGGCAGACCGCTCGAGGGTGTACACATCGAGGCTTTCAAGGGTGGCGAGCCGACGGGTGTTGATGCCGTCACGGATATGATGGGCAAGTTCCGCCTCGGCGGTTTGGCCGATGGCACGTATACTGTAGAGTTCCATCTGCCGCCCTTCATTCCTTATGCCGCTCCGGATGCTCAGACGGTGACCATCAGTGGTGGTACGGCCACTCCCAGCACGGTTAATGTTAATCTCAGCGCCCCAAAGAAGAAGATAACCGGTAAGGTGACCAAGGCTGATGGGACAGCCGTGCCTAATGCTGGTGTCTCCGCCCATAAGGAAGACGGCTCGGCCAATGCCAACACCATGGTGCAGCCCGATGGTACCTACACCCTCAACCTGAGCAAGGGCGGCACCTGGATGCTTATGGTCTTCCCGATGATGATGGGCCCGGGCATGGGTCCGCCGGGTAAGCCCGGTGAGGGTGGTGGAGGTGCCCCTGACTGGGTCTACACCGAACCGCCCCAGAGGGTGGAGTTCGCCAAGGGTGATACTGAGGAAGAGATTCTTTCCAATATCAACTTCACCGTGGGCAAGGCCGGTGCGGTGGTGACTGGTAAGGTCCTGATGAAGAAGGACAATACGCCACCTGCCCTGCAAACGGTTTTCGTTGATGTTCGCAATGAGAAGGGGACGGGCAACGGTGTGCCACCTGAGGCTGATGGTAGTTTCACGGTCAATGTCCCGCCGGGCTCCTATCGGGTGCGCGTCTTCTCCAAGGATCCCTCCCTCTCAGCCGAAACGGCGCCTTTAGTGGAGGCTAAAGAGAAGACGCCAACCGATGTGGGCACCATCTACCTGGTGGAGAAGTCCTTGACCATCAGTGGTAGGGTGGTGATCAAAGGCAGCACCGATGCCGAAGGTAAGCCAGCTGGCGTCAAGGATATGGAGGTGAAGGCCTGGACGAAAGACGGGGCTCACTTCGCCTCTACTACCAGTGGTACAGATGGCGTCTTCAGCATCTTCGTGGATCAGGGTGATTGGGAGCTGCAGGTGCGCACCCCGAAGGGTTCTAACTATACGCCCAGTGGTGCCCCGAAGCAGGTCACTGTGACCAACCAGTCGGTGCAGGACGTCACCCTGGAGGTGACGGCGGCTAACGGCACCATCTCCGGCCGGTTGACCAGCACATCGGCCACCGTGAATACGAGCAATCTCTATGGCTTTGCCTTCGCCCTTGACTCCAATGGGGCCATGGTTACCGGCACGCCGATGGAGCGCGGCTCCTTCACCCTGAAGGTGCCCGGCGGGGCCAAGTACAACGTGGGTGTCGGTTTCCCACCGGGTCTGGAGTTCAGCGCCCAGGCCCAGGAGGCTGACCTGACGAGCACGAACGCGGTGACCGTGAGCATGCCGGTGCAGGTGGCCGACGCCAATATCGTAGGGAAGTTTGTGGATAGTGCTGGCAGCCCGATGCAGAATCTGGATGCGGAGGTGTTCGCCAGTGGTGCAGGCTTCCGGCGAACAGCCCTCGGTGCCTCAGGTACCTTCACCCTGCGTGTCGTCCGGGGGACATGGTCGCTGGGTGGGGAGCTGGGGGCAACGGCGGCCATCACCTACACCCTGCAACCACCGGTCAACAACCGGGTCACCGTTGCCTCCGGAGATACAGCCATCCTGGAGCCAGCCCAATACTTCGTGGTGCTCGCTGCCAGTGGCACCATCAGTGGCACGGTCTACGCTCCAGATGGGACGACGAAGGTGGCTGGAGCCTGGGTGGAGGCGTTGGATATTCCCACCACGGCTGGTGCGGCGCCGCGCCCCATCGCTGGGACCAAGAGCGATGAGAACGGACGCTATAGCCTGCGCGTGCCACCCGGTCGGTACCAGGTACGGGCTTCGGTGGCTCGAGAGGCTGGAGAGGTCGTCTACATGCCACCTGAGCCGGGCCGGGCCTTGATTACGGGTAGCGAGACGGTTACGGTGGACCTGCGCTTCCGGTCGGCACCGGCCACTATCGCCGGCACAGTGACAGGTACAGGGGCGGGTACGGCTTTCGTCACTGGCTACTCGGATAAGGGTGGTTGGTCTTCGACTAACGCCGGCAGTGATGGCACTTATAGCCTGAAGGTGACACGTGATGATACCTGGCACGTGTACGCCACCAGCCGCTCTGCAGGGAAGCTATACAAGAGCAGTGAGCTCACGGTTACGGTGGGCGCCGCCGATACGAGCATCACAGGCAAGGACCTGGCCCTGCAAGAGGTGGCAGCTGTATCGCTGCCGGATGGCTCCTCCGTCAGTTTCGATGCTACGGAAATGCGGGTGCTGGCCCTGTCTGATGGGACCAAGGTGACCATCCCGGGCAGTGCTCTGGCTATTTCAGGCACGGTCAGCGTGCTGGCCCTGCCGAAGACTGATCTGCCAGCCCAACAGTCGGCCAAGCCCATCAGCATCGGCTATGCCTTGCAGGCGCGTGATTCCAACAATACGGAGATCAAGAAGTTCCTCCAGAAGGTGACCATCCTCATGCCTTACCCGGCCGATGATGTGCTGAAACAGATGGGTATTGACGAGGATAGTCTGGTGCCGAGCTATTGGGATGCGACCAGCTCCAGCTGGCGGAAGGCGGAGAACGTGATTCAGGACAAGACCAACAACACGCTCACCGTCCTTGTGGACCACTTCACCGACTTCGCCATCTGCTCGACGACGGGAGCGGCAGGGGTGGTTCCGCCGGGAGGCTACAAGACCTATCTGCCGTTCATCACCAAGGCTTACGCTGGAGGCTGGTAAGGCTTCTGGCATTTATCCCTAGCGGTACTGAAGGGCTTTGGCTCCTAGAGTGGGGTGGGTGCCCAGGTGGCGCGCAGCGCCACCTGGGCACCGTGTTCTTACCTCAAGAGGCGCAGGCTTGAGGAGCGTAGGGCCGCGGTCACGGCCGTGATGGCACAGATGGTTCCCCCCAGGAAAACGGCGAAGGGCGCTCCAAAGGTGTTGGCTACTGCCCCAGCCTCGATGTAACCAAGTGGCCCCAACCCCCAGGATAGCGTGTAAACACTCATCACCCGACCGCGCAGCCCGTCTGGCGTGCAGGACTGGAGGAGCACATTCGTCAACGAGAGATAGACCGCGCCGCTAAGTCCTACCCCTACCAGTAGAATGAGGGCGTGCCAGAACCAGGAGGCGGTTGCAAAGAACATCAAGAGCAGGCTGAACAGGAACGTCGTGACCAGTAACAAGCGGCCCCTCCCCTGGTAATTTCCCAGACCAGCCACGACCAGGCTCCCTACCAGTGCTCCTACCCCATTACCAGCCATCAAAAGCCCTAACCCTGAGGCCCCCACACCGAGTATGTCCCGGGCGAAGATGGGCATCAGAATGCTGTAGGGCATAGCGAAGATGCTCGGAACGGTGGCCAGGGCGATAAGCATCAGCACGATGCTGTTATCACGTACATAGGTCAATCCCTCCACGATGTTCGCCCACATCGGCGACCCCCTGAGGTTCGGGGAACTCGGAGACATCTCCATAGCGAAAAGGGCCACGATAACCGGCAGGAAACTGGCAGCCGTGATATAGAAACAGCCCCCTATACCGATGAGACCGACCAGTACCCCAGCCATGGCCGGGCCGACGATGCGAGTGGCATTGAAGGCGACCGAGGTCAAAGCGATGGCGTTCAGCAGGTCAGCACTGTCTACAAGGTTGGGTACCAGGGCTTGGCGAGTGGGGATGTGAAAGGCGGCCACGGTGCCGAGGAGCGTCGAGATGAGCAGTATCTGCCAGATGGTGATCGCCCCGGAATAGGTCAGCACGGCCAGGAGGAGGGTGAGCAGCATAGACATGGTTTGGGTGGCGATGAGCAGCCGGCGACGATCCATTCTATCAGCCAAGGCCCCACCGAAAAGGGAAAAAAGCAGGAGCGGGATGGACGAGCAGAAGCTGACCAGCCCCAGCAGAAAGGCGGAGTCGGTCATTTCCAACACCAGCCAACCCTGGGCCACGATCTGGATCCAATAACCGGTGAGTGAAGCAAGCGTGCCCAACCAGTACAGACGGAAGTTGCGATGCTGGAGGGCACTGAACAGCTCTGTCGTCATAAGCAGGCGCCTCTCATAAGATTTAGTTGGGCTCTCACCCTCCTTGCCCCTCTCCCGCTTTGCGAAAGTAGGGGCGAGGTCACCTCGCCCCTACTACCCCCTGCAGGAGGGGGGAATAGTGGGCTAGGGCGGAGCCCTGGGACCCTGTTTTGTTGCCCTCATCCCCCTTTCCCCCTTCTCCCATTGGGAGAAGGGGGAAATATAGGTTTGGGGATACCCCGAACCCCAGCAGAGGGGTTTCCCCTCTGCACACCCCCTTTTATGGGGATTTCCCTCACCCCCCGTGCTCCCTTCTCCCTATAGGGGGAGGGGGGATAGAAATTGGGGATACCCCGAACCCCAGCAGAGGGGTTTCCCCTCTGCACACCCCGGCAGGGAAAGTGGCTGGGGTGGAGCCCCGGGACCCTCTGTCAAAGGCGGGTTTGAAGGCTGCCTCTATCTTCCTCTACGCATGCAAGTAATAACAGGGGGAGACGGCAGTTACGGCTATATCGGCGAGTCAAACGCGACTACGCTTCGTTTTCGGCCACGTATTCCCGCGCCAATCTCTCCGCGGTGGCCTTATCCTCTGGGGCGAGCGTGCCGTCAAGCACAAGGGAGAGGAGATGGTCTTTAACCTTCTTGATCCACGGTCCAGGAGGGCGTCCAAACATAGCCATCAGCTCGTGGCCATCGAGCGGGCTGGTCAGCTTAGCCACGTTTTCCTTGGCCGTGAGCTCCTGGCAACGCTGCTCCAGTTCGGCGACGCGCGCCAGGGCCAGTTCGACCTTTTCAGGGCGGTGGCTGGTGACATCAGCGCGGGAGAGGGCAAATAATGGTTCTAGCTCTTCTCTTGCCTCCCGAATGAGACGCCGTACGGCCCCATCAGTCCAGGAGTCCTCATATTGATTGATGCGCAGGTGCATACGGATCAATCGCACTACTCTGTCGATCGTTTGCTTATCGAAGCGCAGCCGATAAAGGATGGTGCGGGACATCTCGGCACCGAGATGCTCGTGTCCATAAAAGTGAATCTCCCCATTCGTGCGCCTTCTGGTGGCTGGCTTAGCGATATCATGCAGCAAGGCCGCCCAGCGCAGGACAAGGTCTGCTGGTGTGTTTTCCAGGACGCCTAGAGTGTGTTCAAAGACGTCTTTATGATGCCAATCGTCCTGAACCAGGCCGCGCATAGCCAGAATCTCCGGGATGATGAGCTCCATTAACCTCAAATTGCAGAGGAAACGGATTCCCCTGGCCGGGCTGGGAGCAACGAGGAGCTTGTTCATCTCCTCAGCGATGCGTTCCTGACTGACAGTAGTCAGGCGGCTGCGCATCTTTACACAGGCCTTGCGTGTCCTGGGCTCGATGGTGAATCCCAATTGAGCGGCCAGGCGCACCATACGGAGCAGTCGCAGGGGATCCTCCTGAAAACGTTCCTCTGGATCGCCAACAGCGCGAATGATCTTTGCGCCCAGATCATCCTGCCCAGCGAAGGGGTCGATAATGGTCCCGGTCAAGAGGTCCTGGGCGATGGCATTGATGGTGAAGTCGCGTCTGGCCAGGTCTTCCTCCAGCGAGGTCCCGAAGCAGACTTCCGGTTTACGGGAGTCTGGGTTATACCACTCCGATCTAAAGGTGGTGATCTCGATAACCTGGTCGCCGAAGATGAGCCCAATTGTGCCGAACCGTTCCCCGACGCAGTTGACGGCGTCGGGACGAGCCTCGGCAGCAAATGATTTGACCTCGCCTGGTAGGGCATCGGTGGTCAGATCCAGGTCGTGGTTGTCTCTTCCCAAAAGACGGTCGCGGACAGAGCCACCAACCAGGAATATCTGCTTATTATGTTTTTGGAAGATCTTGGCCAATCTGGCTACGTTATTCATCTTACGTAGAAATTCTAGAGGTTTAGGGCGATGTTTGCAAGCAGCCCTCACCCCTTTGCCTCCCTCTCCCGCTTTGCGAAAGTAGGGGCGAGGTGACCTCGCCCCTACCAGGGCTACCTACCCCCTGCGTGGGGATAAAAAATAATCTGTGTTATAATTTGTTACTGGATCTGGATGGAGAACGATGCGCCTTTGAAGTTCATCGCTGACGCTATGCTGGGACGCCTGGCTAAATGGCTGCGTATCCTTGGTTATGATACCCTTTATTCGGCCAAGCTGGATGATCTGGCTCTCGCTCGGCTCGCCCGCATTGAAAAGCGGATTTTGTTGACGCGTGACGAGCAGCTATCTCGCCTGCGCGGCATCCGTTCAGTTCTCATCCGAAGCGATCGCATTGAGGAGCAGCTCCTACAGCTTTGGCAAGAGGTGAACATAAACCTGAATCAAGAGGCGTTCTCACGCTGTCTGGTTTGCAACGCTCCGCTTGATGCGGTAGCCAAGGAGGGTGTGAAGGACGCTGTTCCCCCCTACGTTTACAGTACACAGGAACAGTTCAGTCGTTGTCCAGAATGCGGTCGGCTCTACTGGCGGGGAACGCATTACGAGCATATTCAGCGTCGTTTGACGGCTCTTTTATCGCGCTAAGGGGTGGGTTTCAGGATACCTCGCTCTGTAGCCATTTCAGGTATTTGGCCTCAGTTTCAGCTACGTTGAGTGCTATGATACAGGGCGTTGTATAGCTGTGAAGGCTGGCTATGGCCTGCCTTACCGGTTCAAACCTCCCCTGGCGTGTCTTGATAAGCAACGCCACCTCTTTATCGCGAATTATTTCTCCCTCCCACCAGTACTCGGAGTCGATCGGGAACATATTGGTGCAGGCAGCCAAGCGCCGCTCGAGGAGATGTCTGGATATCTTTCGTGCCTCTTCTGCATCTTTACAAACAGTATAAATGAGCTGCATAGCCTGTAGAGAACCCTTGCCCTTCCTCTCTAAAATTCTGCAGAACCCTTTTAGGATTGGTTCTAGATTGAGTCAATGAAATTTTGCCGCCACCACTTGTAGTAGGCCTCATAGCCCAGTACAGTGGTCTTCTCCAGTCGGTACTTGCCGGCGCTTTTCGGTTTGGTCAGGATCTCGTAGGCCTCAGAGACCAGCTTGAAACGTTCCTCCTTCTCTGGGTCGCCAGGATGGCGGTCCGGATGGCATTCTTGGGCCAGCCGACGGTAGGCCCGCTTTATCTCTGTGGCGCTAACTTCGCCCTGCAAGCCGAGTATTGTTTTTGCCTTCTCTCTTAGGAAGAGGTCCATATTTGTTGCCCTCATCCCCCTTTCCCCCCTCCCATTGGGAGAAGGGGGAATATAGGTTTGGGGATACCCCAAACCTCAGCAGAGGGGCTTTGCCCCTCTGCACACCCCATCCTCTTGGGGGGAGGAATATGGGTCAGGGCGGAGCCCTGGAACCCACCCAACAGTGAGACTGTCCTCACTCTCCCGTCTCTCTCCTACCAAGATGTAGCGCGGGGGCTTGTCCCTCAGGAGTGGGCAGATTCGATTTTGATGGAGCACGTGACAAAGGGGACATTACATGGGATGATTGCCTTAATCTCGCATCTCGCTCACACGAGAGGAAGGATCGTGCCCATGTGTGTCCCCGAT
>JAMCVK010000001.1 GCA_023475225.1 Chloroflexota bacterium | reverse complement strand
CCCCCCAGGCCCTGGACTACCTCACGCCCAAGGAGTTCCTCGATGCCTGGAACCAACATCACGGCAGAAAGGAGGTGGTGTCACGGAGGTAGCGAACGAGTACATGAACTTGACTAAGCTGTATAACACTGTAAGCTATATAAGGCGAGAGCAGAGACAAAATAAGAGGGTAATTTAAGGAGCGTTTCTGAAAGGATGTCTATCCCAAATCCTACAGTGGCTATAGCCACCTTAGGTTGTAAGGTTAATCAGGCCGAGAGTGACGGGCTAGGGAAGGAATTTCGGCTGAATGGTTTCCGACTTGTCCCATTCACTGCGCCAGCCGATATCTACATCATCAATACGTGTACCGTAACACATATGGCCGACCGAAAGTCGCGCCAGCTGATTCGCCAAGCTAGACGACGTAATCGGCAATCTTTGATCGTGGTCACCGGATGCTATGTACGGACGGCACCAGAAGAAGTAGCGGCGACCGGAGACGTCGATCTGATCGTAACCAGCAGAAATAAGGTTGAAATACTCACCTCGATCCGACAGGCCACCTTATCTCGAAGAACAGACGAAGGATCCAGTTGGCCCTTATCAGAATTATCCGCATATCCTGTGAGGACATCGAAGAGGGGGTTAAGGACTAAGTTGCGAACCCGTGCCTTCCTCAAGATTCAAGATGGTTGCAGCAAGTTTTGTAGTTACTGCATCGTGCCATTCGCCCGTGGACAGGAGCATAGCATCGCCCCAGACACCGTGCTCACGGATATTCGGGAACTGGTTGAGCAAGATTATCAAGAGGTGGTGCTATGTGGCATACGCCTGGGTAAATACGGGCAGGACCTTGCTCCCCATACCAATTATGGCTTGGCTGACCTGGTTGGGGCCATATTAAGGGAGACTTCCTGTCCTCGCTTGAGACTTTCCTCCGTAGAGCCTCAGGATTTCGATCCATCCCTTTTGAATCTCTGGCCAAATCCCAGGTTATGTAGACATTTTCATTTGCCCTTACAAAGTGGTAGTGATGCTGTTCTTCAACGTATGCGCCGCGGCTATGATACAGCCAGCTTCCTAACCACGATGCATCTGATACGACAAGCCATACCGGATGTAGCTATCACCACTGATATGATCGTCGGCTTTCCCGGTGAGACGAACAAGGAGTTCGAAGAGAGTTACCATTTTGCTAAAGAAGCCAGCTTTGCTCGCATCCACGTCTTCAATTTCTCCCCTCGATGCGGAACACCAGCAGCCGCTATGCCTGGTCAGGTGCCTGAGGCGGCGAAAAAAGTACGGAGTGAAATGCTGCTAAAGTTGGCCAAGGAGAGTGGTCAACGATTTCGGGCCCAATTTGTCGGTACAATGGGCCGAGTTCTATATGAGCAGAGGATGTGCCCAAGAGAACAGGCAAAGGTCCTTGCGGGAACAGAGTTTCAGGGACTCTACGACTATACCTTTTGGGAAGGGCTTACAGATAATTATATTCGCGTCTATACGAAGACGACGAATAGCCTAGCCAATAAGATAGTGGATACAAGGCTGGTCGGTGAGCTTTCGTCTGGCCTGCTCGGAGAATTATTCCTGTGCGCTGCGGACTTTTTGACATCGGATGGCACTTTTTGTTACATTTGAGCCAGCGATTTCTGCCCCACTCCATCAGGGGAGAACCTTCTTCGGGAAGCATTCGAATGCTAAAAGGGAGGCGTGTCTCCGCCGTCGTTCACGGGCTCGTTCAGGGCGTTGGCTTTCGTTACTTTGTGATACGACAAGCTAACAGGTTAGGTTTGACGGGGTTTGTACGCAACTCCCCGGATGGCAGATCAGTAGAGGTCGTAGCCGAGGGAAACGAGAACGACCTACGAGAATTGCTGAGCCTGCTCAGAGTTGGACCTTCGTCAGCCGAAGTAGAAAGGGTAGATGTTGAATGGGAAGAGGCCCGAGGCGAATTCTCCCGCTTCCAGGTGCGATTCTAGACTCAATGTTTGAGGGAGCGAATGCCTAGAAATCCGGAAAGGCTCGCCTGGGCCGTCCTATGTTCTTCATTTTTTACCCTTTGTCTAATTACAACCTCGCTCATCACAGGCATTAATTGGTACCTTTCTAATGCCATGGATCCCCGCCAAGCCAAAGTTGAGATCCTTAGTGGCACTGTCCTGCGACAAGCTCCTGGAGCTAAAGTGGAAACTAACGCCACTAGCGGCCTAGAGATCGGAGAAAATGACACCATCAGGACAGCGACTAATTCGCAGGCCATCATCTGGCTTTTTGATGGCAGCAATGTACGTCTATGGCCAGAGACCAGCGTCACCATCGTACAGCTACGATCTACCCGCTATAATCTTAACTCCATGGCTATCGCCTTAAGACAGCAAGGTGGACACACACGCTTCGAGATAGCGCCCCCATCAACAAGAGCAAGAAGCTTCGAGGTGGAGACACCTCAAGCCTCGATGTTACTGCGAGAGGGCAGTTATAGCATCGAAATCATTGGCGAAACGACCTATATCGTCACTCATTATGGTTCAGCCAGCGTAACATCAGCCGGAAAGACGGTAGAATTACTTCAGCGCGAGCGAACAGAGATCGGGAGTAAACACCCTCCCAGAGATCCTCAACCGGCCGCTCGTGATCTGCTTATAAATAGTAACTTTACACAGGGCAACGACGGTCTGACCGGCTGGCTAAAAGGCAATCGGGAACAGCAAGGCGATGTGCCTGGCGATGCCACTGTGCGGACTGAGGAAGGACGTAACGTTCTAAGATTCACCCGTCTTGGTAGTGAAGGTAAGCACGTGGAAACCTTCATCCGTCAAGACATCAATAAGGATGTTACCGATTTTCAATCACTGAAGTTGACCCTTGACTTGAAGCTACTTAAACAATCGCTATCCGGTGGGGGGATCTTAGGCTCGGAATATCCCTTGCTGGTACGAATCAGATATAGAGATATGTATCAAAGTGAAGCCTCTTGGATTCGTGGTTTCTACTTTCAAAACAAGGACAACTACCCCACTTGGAATGGCAAACGAGTACCGGAGGGGAGGTGGGATACCTTTGAGGCTGACCTCTTTGATCCAGACACTATATCGCCCAGGCCAGCCTACATTCTATGGATAGAGATAGCCGCCTCCGGTCACGACTTCGTAAGTGAAACAACTAATGTGCGGCTGGTCACTGAATGATAAGCGTTGGTATAGTTAGGTTTGGCCTACCTGGTTCACTCAAGAGTGATCACGTGTAACGCTGGAGACATCTTTAATCCCTTCCAGTTTAGCCAGAACACGACTAAGCTTATCGATACTACTTATCTCAAGGCTAACCTTGATAGTAGCCGTCCGATCGGGATGTGTCTCCACGTTCATCGATAATATATTAATCCTATCTTCAGCGATAACTGTGGCCACATCACGCACCAGACCATCTCTATCCCAAGCCTCAATGCGGATAGGCACAGGATAGACCTGCTGTCCAGCACGTCCCCAGGCCACATTTACCAGGCGCTCCCGCTCGTCTTCGGATTGAACGTTATAACAATCTTTGCGATGGATTGTTACCCCCCTACCCCGAGTTATAAAGCCGACAATATCGTCTCCTGGCACTGGGTTACAACACCTAGCCAAACTAGTCAAAAGATCTCCCACTCCCATGACCTGTATACCCATGGCAGCAGTAGCTGCTTTAGCCCCGCTGCTTGGAGTGGCAATCTGACTCTCACGCTGGGCAGTCAAACGCACGGCGATATGCTGAAGATTAACATCACCGTAGCCTACAGCAGCCAGGAAATCATCGACTTTATCATATTTGGCCAATTTGGCTATATCTTCCAACTTTTCATTGGACAGTCCCAACCGACTTAACTCTTTCTCTATCTGTTCACGGCCACGGGCAATATTCTCCTCCCGTTGTTGCCGCTTGAACCACTGGCGGATCTTTTCTCGGGCGTGAGCCGTCTTTACGTAGCCAAGGTTAGGGTTCAACCAATCACGACTCGGCCCTCGCGGCGACTTCGATGTAAGGATTTCGACGATCTCGCCACTCTTAAGCTCATAGTCCAGTGGTACGAGTCGGCCATTTACCTTCGCCCCGATACAGTGATGTCCAACGTCGGTGTGGATACGATAGGCAAAATCCAGCGGTGTAGCCCCCACCGGCAGATCTTTGATCTCTCCCCTTGGGGTGAAAACGTAAACGCGGTCCCGGAAGATGTCAGCTTTCAATGATTCGACAAATTCCTGAGCACCAGCCATCTCCTTCTGCCACTCGATGAGTTGTCTGAGCCAGGCGATCTTTTCCTCAAATTTGATGTCCCGTTTACTGCCCTCTTTATATCGCCAATGCGCGGCTACGCCATATTCGGCCACTCGATGCATCTCATGTGTCCTGATCTGAATCTCAAGTGGTTTCCCCTCAGGACCGATTACCGCAGTATGCAAGGATTGATATAGACTCTCCTTCGGCATAGCTATATAGTCATCAAACTGTCCAGGTATGGGATGCCAAAGGGAATGAACAACACCTATAGCATGGTAGCAATCAGGTACATCGTCAACGAGCACACGCACAGCCAGCAGGTCATACATTTGGCTGAAATCTACGCCTCGTGTCTGCATCTTGCGATAGATGCTGTAGATATGCTTGGGTCTCCCACTGATCTCGGCTCTAATCCCCGCCCGTTCCAGCTCCTGTTGCAATATGGAGATAACCTGGTTAATATATCTCTCACGTGTAGTGCGACGCGCCACCAGCATAGTGGCGATTTCATGATACTTCTCCGGTTCGACGTGTCTAAAGGCCAGATCCTCTAACTGCCACTTCATTTGCCAGATGCCCAGGCGGCTGGCCAACGGAGCATAGACCTCTAGTGTCTCTTGAGCAATGCTTCGCTGCTTGTCGAGTGGTAAATGCGCAAGGGTGCGCATATTATGCAAGCGATCAGCCAACTTAATCAAAATGACACGGATATCCTCAGCCATAGCTAAGACCATCTTCCGTAGATTCTCCGCGCGAGGGCTGGTCTCATCATCGCTGTAAGAGGAAACAGGCCGTTTACTCCTAGCCTGTTCCATCGCCATCCAGTCGATACGACTGAGCTTGGTAACGCCATCAACGAGCTTGGCTGTCTCTTCCCCAAAAACCGATCGAATCTCTGACAGTCCAACGTCGGTATCTTCGGGGACATCGTGCAGTAAGGCCGCGATGATAGCCGTGACATCAAGACGAAGTTCGGCCAGAATCGTGGCTACCACCAAAGGATGAGTGACATACGGCTCGCCAGAGTGCCGTGCTTGATCGCCATGAGAGCGCACGGCGAAGTCGTAAGCTTGCTTGATGAGGATCAGATCCGTCTCCGGCAAATAACCAGCGACACGCTTGAGCAAATCATCAATCGTGAGTCTATTCTGATATAGTGGCAATTGATTGGTGGTTGTCTCCCCCTGTCTTGCCATCATCCCTCGCCCGTCTGTAAGTAACCCTCCGTGATAAAACTCAACATTACTTATACTGAAAGTATAGTGTAACATTGACCCCAGCGCAATAAATTTGTTTAAGTGTGCGGAATCTTTAGAATTAGCCTAATCATCCACAATTAGTCGGGCTCCTACATGCTCATCTTAATACAACCTACTGTGGTGCTTGAATCCTTCTGCAGATTATTTGGACAGCCTCGTCTAAGTGCGCTATGGTATTGCCCAATGAGGAGTCCAGAGGGGGCTCCGCCCCGGCCTCTATCCCCTCAGGGGGTAGTCCAGAAGGGGGGTGACCCCCTTCTGGGAGGGTTCTAGGGCTCTGCCCTAGCCTCTATTCCCCCTTCTCCCACCTTGTGGGAGAAGGGGGTAAGGGGGATGAGGGCTAACCGACCATAATTTGACAGCCGGTGTCCAGAAACTATATTATCAGGCATAATATTGACTGCCGGATCAAGGATATCCGACCAGAACATCCCAAGGGCAATACAAGATACCTTTTGGAAATTACTTTAGGGGAGCAACTTTGTCTAATATTGAGCGGGTGGCTATTCTGGTCAGCCTCATTTTGTCTGGATTAGCCCTTTCCCTCATCGTCGATCCCTCAATACTTTGGATACTCGCTATCATCATGGTTATTCTAGTCTGCCTCGGTAGCGACTTCATTGTTCACTCTTATTGGCGCGTTCAATTACGACGACGCAGATATACATTTACAATTTGGGTTTTGCCGGCCTTATTGGTCTCCGGCGCGTTTCTATTTCTGCGCTTACCGCTGTTCAGCAGCGGGCTCAGCGTAGTAATAGGACTGGCCTTCAGCGGACTAATGCTAATGACAGTCATCATCAGCCTGTTCCACACCATAGACCGCGAGGATCCACTGTATAATGTTGCCAGGCTTGCCCTCAACCTGGTCTCTTATCTGATTGCCTTCATCCTCTACGTGGCCATCTACACGCCGAAGATTCGTAGCCTGATGTCGGCCACAGCGGTAATGTTTGTGAGCGCTTTACTATCCCTCGAACTCTTAAGAGGTACAGAGGGAGATGCGCGAAGAACATGGCTATACTCTGGCATCATCGGCTTAATTATGGGCGAGATCACCTGGGGACTGAACTATTGGATTATCAATGGGCTTGTTGGTGGCGTGTTCTTGCTCCTGATATTTTATATTATGAGTGGTCTTAGCCAATACTATCTGGCTGGCCGCTTGAATAGCCGCCTTGTGACAGAGTTCAGTTTGGTGACGGCCATCGGACTTGCCTTCGTCCTGGGGTCTACCTTCATGCTGAGAGGCAGTTAAGTGCATCTTGCCAGAGATAGATATAATCTTTACAATGCAACCAAAAATTTTGGGTCTTATGGGGTAGATGTTAAATGACACAATTTCAGAGCGAAAGCCGGGATAGGCTAAAGAAACGCTGGATTGAGCAGGCAATCTCCTTGGCAATGCAAAACCGCTGGGAGGATGCGGTGGCTATCAATCGTACCATCCTTGATCTCTTCCCAAACGACGTTGACGCTTACAACCGGTTGGGGAGGGCCTTGACTGAGCTTGGTCGTTATCGAGAGGCACGAGAAGCCTATCAACGCGCTGTCGAGATAGACCCCAATAATACCATCGCTCAGAAGAATCTCTCACGCCTCTCACAACTCACTATCGATCAATTACCAGCTAAAGAGCCTGGCAAGGTGATCCCGCATATGTTCATGGCTGAAAGCGGCAAGACAGGGGTGGTTACCTTGACGCATCTAGCGGATAGCGAGACACTGGCTAAGGTAGCTGTGGGAGAAGAGGTTCACCTAACGCCACGGGGCCGCGCCCTACTTGTCTACAGCGTCCGTGATGAATACTTGGGCCAGGTCGAACCACACCTGAGCCAACGTCTGATCGACCTAATGAGAGGTGGTAACCGTTACGCGGCTGCCTTGATGGCCCTCGGTGACGGCCGGGTGGATATTATTATTAGAGAGATCTACCAAGACCCCAGTCAAATCGGTAAGATCTCCTTCCCATCCAAGGTTACCCCTGAGAGCACGATAAGGCCTTATATAAAGGATACGTTACTCAAGTATGAATTCGAAGAAGAGGAGTTTGAAGAGCCTGAACTTGGCCTGGAAACAGAGTCCGAACCGGAAGAGCTTGAGGAGGGGGATCTCAACGAGGAACAGAATAGTGAGTAACCGCTTTATTTAAGGTGGGGCGAAGGTGATTCTCCCTTCGTCAAGGCAACTTATTCTCACTAAAGACTCTATGGGTACCTTTAAAGGCGCGAGCCGCTCCCGCCCACCTTCGAACGTTTTCTCGATCACCACACCAATGCCTACCAACTGTGCCCCTGCATCGGTCACCAATTCGGACAGAGCCTCAATTGTAAGCCCTGTGGCCAGAAAATCATCCACAATTAAGACTCTATCTTGTGGACTGATGAACTCAGGAGAGATCATCAAATCAACCACAATACCCTTCGTGTGTGAGGGAACACAGCGACGGTAGACCACCTCAGGCATAGTAATCGGCCTTCTCTTTCGCGCATAGAGCACGGGCACGCCCAACGCCAACCCGGTTAGCACAGCCGGTGTGATCCCAGAGCTCTCCGCCGTCAAAACTTTAGTTGGCTCTTGAGCCCTGAACCTGGAAGCTAAGTCCTCAGCCCCCTTGAATAAGAGAACACAATCGATTTGATGATTCAGGAAGGCATCAACTTTTAGGATGCCATCGCCTAATACCTGACCGTATTTTAGGATTGCCTGGCGTAGCTCCTCCATTTACTGCCCCCTTAGCCCGTTCAGACGGGCTGCTGAACTTTCATCTCTGCCCCCTCCAATGAGGCGCTCCCAGCCTGACAATTTTTCCCCGGCTATGGCCCACATCCCTCGTCGCATTAGTTGCATCTACAATCAGAGGAGACTTGGCCACAATCCAGCTATAATCGTAGCACGTGTGGCCGCTGATGATCACCACACAGTCTGCATTCTGGAGCAAGTCCTCATTCAGAGGCATCGACCTCAATACACGTTCTTCGTGATAGAAAACATCAGAGCCTACCTTAAATTCTGGCACGTAGGGATCGTTGTAGACAACATCAGCCTGGCTACGTAGTAGCAGCTCGATAATCCGTTCAGCTGGAGCATTACGTGCGTCGCCTATATCTTTCTTATAGGCGACACCAAGCACAACAATCTTTGCCCCACGAAGGCATTTACGATGTGTGCTTAAGGCCTCAGCAACTTTTGCCACCACATGAAAGGGCATATCTAGATTCACCTCAGCCGCTAGCTCAATGAATTTCGTGTAAAAATCATATTCCCTTGCCTTCCAGAGGAGGTAATAAGGGTCTACCGCAATACAGTGACCTCCCACCCCAGGTCCAGGGTAAAACGGCATAAATCCGAACGGCTTAGTTGAGGCTGCCTCGATTACTTCCCAGATATCAAGTCCCATCCTTTCACAAAGCTTAGCTAATTCGTTCACTAAGGCGATATTGACGCTACGAAAGGTGTTCTCCAAAAGCTTGGTCATCTCCGCTACTCTGGGCGAGGAAACAATGTGCACCTGAGACGACATTTGCCCGAAGAGTGCCGCCGCTAGCTCAGCGCATTGAGAGGTCAGTCCACCAATCACCTTAGGAGTATTCTCAACAGTGTATCGCTTGTCTCCAGGGCTAATCCGCTCTGGGGAGAAGGACAAGTAGAAATCAACCCCAGCTTTCAATCCGGATTTCTCCAGGATCGGTAAGACTACCTCTTCTGTTGTACCTGGGTAGGTCGTACTCTGCAATAGGATGAGCTGACCGGGTTGTATATGGATAGCGATTTCGCTGGCCGCTGCCACCACATGGGAGAGATCAGGAGATTTGTGTGGTGTAAATGGGGTGGGAACACAGATCAGAACCACATCCGATTGTTGTACTAAGTCATAATCAGCGCTGGCTTCTAGCCGCTTTGCAGCGACGAGCTCAGCCACCACCTCTCCGGTGATATCGCCGATGTAACTTGCTCCATTATTGATGGACCGAACTCTATCAGCGTCAACATCGATGCCCCAGACCCTGAACCCTACCTTGGCAAAAGCTACAGCCAAAGGCAATCCCACATAGCCCAGACCAATGACACAAATCACAGCTTTCCTTGTGGCAATCTTGCTATGTAGATCGAATGGCGTAATCCTATGGCTGCTAGACCGAGCGGAGTCTCGCTTAATCTCCCCTTCCCTTGCTACCCCAGCCATTACAGACCCTTTCCAGCCACACCAGAGTCACCAGTGCGATCACCAGTACAGCTGAACCAATTAAATAGGCTTCGACCACTCCAGCCTTCGTCAGAAAAAGAGACAACATGCCCAACGCGCCACAAACCAAATATAGAGCCATAACCGCTTCCCGTTGCGTCCATCCAAGCGCTACCAACCGATGACTCATGTGGTCCTTCCCCGGATTCGTCAGGGGATTTAAGCCTCGGCGGAGCCGGGAAACGACTACAAGGGTAGTATCAAAAATCGGCAGAAGCAGAACCATCACCGGAATCATCCAAGTTACTATGTCGGTGTTTTCAAATCTTAACTTGATGCCCACCGCCGCCAAAGCGTAGCCGAGGAATAGGCTACCTGTATCTCCCAGGAAAATGGTCGCCGGATTAAAATTGTAATAAAGAAAACCCAAACATGCTCCCAGCAGAGCAGCAGCCAAACTGGCCACGAGGAATTGACCACTCCCTACGGCCAAAAGGAAGAAGAAGGCCGAGGCGATGGCGGCCACACCTCCGGATAAGCCGTCCATATTATCAAGAAGGTTCAAGGCATTGGTGATGCCTACAACCCATATGATGGTCACAGCATAGTTTAAGATCGGCTGACGCAAGAATTCCACGTGCACCCCAACAGCAATGAGGATCAGAGCCGCCGTCGTTTGACCACCTAACTTGAGCAACGGTCGCAATCCCCACCGATCATCCCAAATGCCCAGGAAGGAGACGAGCGTCGCTCCGATGAAGATAGCTATCAATTGTGGCACATAGAATCGCTCCGCAAAGATGAATAGAGCAAGGGCAGAGGCAACATAGATGGATATCCCTCCTAGTAAAGGCACGGCCTCAGCCTGAATCTTGCGCTGGTCAGGTCGATCTATCGTACCCGTAGCTAAGGCGATGCGCTTCACAACAGGAGTAGCACCGATAGCTAGAGTCAAGGCAACGGCGAAAATAAGCAGATAGTTAAGCATAACGTTACGGCCCTCTCCTCTTCTGCAAATCATCGATAAAGGCTTGCAGACCTGACGCTTCAGTAGTTGGAGCATAACGCTTTGCTGCCTGAGCAGCAGCAATGGCTTGATCCATAGCACCCATATCCCTATAGACCAGGGCCAGGTTTCTGTAAGCGAGCCAATCTCTCGGTTCGATGGCCACGCTGGCCTCAAATTGTTGCGCTGCTTCACGCAGCTTCCCCTGACGAGACAAAACATAGCCAAAGAGGTTATGCACTACAGTCAGATTGGGATTCTGCGACACTGCTCGGCCCAGAATGTTGGCGAGGGACTCGTCACGGCCACCTTTGAGATAGAGTTCCACCCGTTGTTGAAACTGCGAATCAGCCAGGGCAGACGGATTCAAGTCGGTGGCCTTACGGTGGTCCGCCAGGGCTTGGTCAAACTCTCCTTCTGAGAGAAAGACGTCTCCTCTGATCACATAGCTGAGATAATAAAGTGGATCAAGCTGAAGACTAGCCTCAACCTTCCGTAACGCCTCCTGTCGGTTACCCTGCAGCAGATATATCTGGGCCCACTCATCATAAAGATGAGCAGAATGAGGGCTAAGGGTGGTAGCCTGCTGGTAGTAGCGATGAGCCAAGTCCAGCTTATTTCGATCAGCTAATTCGCCCCAGGCTCGATAGAGACGAGCCAAATTGGCATAATGATCTGTGTTAAGTGGATTCAGACGCCGGGCTTCCTCTAAAGTGACCAGACTAAGATTCAACAAGTCCTCCCTACTCAACTCGGTCAACCGCTTTACAGATAGAGATAGCGCATCTTGAAGGGTAAAAGCAAGCGGAGGAGAGGCCTTTACCTTAGAGCTGGAGCGAGCTATCTCTAGATAAGCCCGTCCCAAGAACAGATAATAGAGATCCTGATTCGGAGCCAGTGCAATGGCATGTTGGTAAGCGTTAAGGCTAACCTCCCAGTTGCGCACTTTATCTGCTGTATCAGCACGCTTATAATACACGTCAGCGGCAATAACGTTAAGGTTCAAAAACACGGCCATGCCAATGAGCGGAGTCACTATCGCATAAGCCCACCAATTGCGGCGTTGCCAGATATTTGACCAGGAAACCTTCGGTAGAGATATGGCCACTAGCACCATACCGAGCAAAAACCAAACGAACGCTCCCACCAGAGCCAACTGGACGTTCTCTATAGGAGGCAGTCTAGACAGAATCCACATGGCCATGACGCTGATTGACAAATAGGACCAAGTCAAGGTGGCACCTGGTAGGACCATCCCGCCAACAGCAAGGCGTTCCTTTGGGGCATGGCGACCAACGCTAATAGTTCCCCTCACTGCGCCAGCCTTACTCTTGGACAGCTTCTTAATCCCTTTGTCAGTTGTGTCACCAGGCCTGGTGCTAACCACACCCGCCTCAGCCGATGACCGCTCGATCACCCTGGCGCCAAGGCATCCTAAAAGAGCCAAATAGAGCCAGAAGTAGGTCCAGGTAGCCACGATCGCAATGCCGAATTGCAACTCAATGAAATGAGCCACAAGGGCAGAAAGAAGGCCCAGGATGAGTGCTTGGCCACAGAACCCATTTGTCTGCCACAAGAGTTTCCAACCATAGTAGAATCCGACACTGACCAATAAGAGAAAGGAGACCAAGCCCAGTACGCCCTCCATCACCAGGTGGTCCAAGAGATCATTATGGCTACGATCAGGAGAGGCGTTGCGTGCCTCGTAATGAGCGAGATTGGGTGGATAGACCTTACTAAAGGCTACTAACATAGCCTCCGGCCCATAGCCAACTAATGGACGCAGAACACCTAACGGATCCGTTCTAAAGCCAACATTCGGCTTTGTGGTGATTAGTTGCAACGCCCCTTGCCAGATGAGTATCCTCACCTTGCCTGTGCCTCTCTCCACTTGGGTTAGCTCACCAAGACGTCCAATATAGGGAACTTTTTTGAACGGTTCGAGTGGTGTACCAGAGAGATTGAAAACGATCAATAGACCGACCAGTAGCGATGATACGGCCACTGTACTCCATAGCAACCGCCGCTGTTTCCGACGTTGGGCCAAGGCCAGAAGGAAGAAAAGCAGACCGGCCAATAGTCCCAACAGTGGACCGCGACTTTGGGTAAGGAAAAGAGTGACGAGCTGGAGACACAGGAGTAGCCCATAGCCCACCATCTCGCCCAAAACAACTAGATATGATGCCCGCTCAATCCTGAAGGATAGGCTCAAGGCCAAGAAAATGCCTATGGCCCCAAGTGCCCCCCACCATACATTGGGCGCGTTAACGCTATAGATCACTGGTATCGCTAAGACCACATTTTGCAGGATCAGTATCGCCAGTCGCCCTAGCAGGGCTGAGCTGCCGGCGTAAAAGTGCCCTATGGGCGGCTTGGGAAGTTGACGCAGCCTGGCCAGAGCATCCAGCAACCTGGCTAGAGTTAGCGGCACGACCATAATAAGATAAGCCCCCAGGAAGATAGCGTTGCCCATCGAGGAGGTAACCCGGAAAACTACATCCCCAGACCAGGGCAATGGGTCTTTACTAAGATGCTGTACAAGCCCGTAGAGGGAGATTGGCACGCTGGTTAAGAGAATAACGTTGATCAGACGATCGAGCTGCTCCCGCCGACGCAGGGTTTGAATGACCATAAGGAAGAACAACAAGTAGGTGAATACAGTGTACGTCCCTTGTAAACGCTGGTAAGATCCCCAGAGACTAATCGATGGAACGATGGAAAACAAGGTCGCTAAAGTGTAAGCGAGAGCAAAAAACAAAGTTGAAACGAGGAGCAAGTTTGGAGAAAGTCCTCTTTTGTGAACAGATAGAACTACGCCTGGCTGTTTGTCCTTAGCCACATCCCCAGCTTGGGCCCGTTTCCATCCTCGCTCAAAGCCCCTGATCGCAAAGGATAGGGCCATGACAAGGACAATGCAACGTAAGATGATGATCTTATCTGGCTCAAATACGCGGCTGCTATAAATATTGAAAAATAGCGGTACAGCTGCAATCGTTGCCAGCCAGCCAGCTTCGAGGATATTTTCACAAAATAAGCCGAGCTTAGTCATAGAATTCAGCGTCCCCCACGGTCGATCACCGATTCGGAACCATCAGGCAAGATATTTGACGGAAGAAATGAGGCTGTAACCCACCGACAGATTCGGCAGTATTTCACTGAATCTTCTTTTATTTGATTTTGCTCAGAGGGCATCTTGGCCACCGGGCAGCTGCCCTGTGGCCCGACTTAAGAAACACCAACTTGATGAAACGGCTAGCGTGACTACTCGCCGATCCTACCGAGAGGGATTTCTAACAAATCGTGTGGTGTATTCGGGATGCTAGCCGGGAGCATTTCTCCAAGAATCTTCTGCATCGCCATCGTGTGGCTACAAACCCCCCGGCTAGCAAAAAAGCTGCAATCGCAATGCCAGAGGCCATCACAGTAACTTACGGCATGTACGGCGTTCTCTCCTTGAAAATTTACCTCGAATTTGGTGAAGGTCACCCGATCCCTTTCTTGTGCATAGCGCCTTGCCTTCTCAATCTTGCTAATCAGGCTTGAGTTCACCAGTATCCTCCTTTCAATTCAACTGTCCAAATTATAACTCCAAGGATCTCCCAAAGCATAAAAAGCAAAGGGGCACTCAGGCGATTTCCACCTAGTGCCCCCAGAGATATACGGCTGTAACCGCACCATCCATCATCTTTAAGCCTGATCCAAACTACGAAAAGGACGGAGAATCATTAAGCATTAATATTATATCCTTCCACCTGTATCCAAGTCAATCGCTGCCAGCTGCTCCTTAAGATAGCCGATTACGCTAACCGGCGTGGGATCAACACCGTAAAGGATGGCCAAATAATAACTCGTGAAATCCCCGAAGTACAGTGCTGACATCATCTGCGCAAATGAGCTTTTCCCCAACGCTTTAACCAAGCGATGCTGAATATTATATTTATCCATGATCTGTTGGGTAACCTTATAGCGGAGGCGGAGACGGGGAGGTAGACCATCCGAATCCAACAGAATAACTAAGATATAGCTGGCCAATTGCTGCGGGAACTCATAGCCCACTACGGCATTATGATTCAGCTCCGGAAAGGCCTCGTAGCAGCTCCATGCCTTACTATTCTCGTTGAATTGCGTCTTCCAGCGCCGTGCTACTTCAGAAAGTATCCCCCCACCATAAACAACGGGCAGCCGTCCGTAGATAGATTTGGCCAGCTGCTTGGCTTTATTCTCTTCCTCAGCTAATTCAGGGCCTAACTCAATCGGCATTTCTTCCAGAATCTCGATGGTTTCCTTTACATCCACCGTCTTATCCGAGCAGAGCCCCAGGCCTTGAAACAAACCCAATAAGAGGGTAATGGAGTAACCAAGTGCTGCCCTGGGCTGCGCTTGGTAGTCAAAGCAAAGAACAGGTATGGCCTCCTTCTCTGCCCAATCCCGCAACTTGCCGCCTGTGCAAACGGCCACGGCCTTAGCCCCCTTAGCTACGGCTTCCTGGAAGGCAGAGAGCGTCTCCTCCGTGTTCCCCGAATAGCTAGAACCAATGACTAGGGTATTTGGGCCAACAAAGGACGGTACGTGGTACTCACGGCAGACGATAACAGGAATCCTGGCCTCGTCGGCCAATAAGGAGCGTACCAGGTCGCCTCCAATAGCTGAGCCACCCATCCCCAGGATAACAGCGTTATCAACAGATCCGTATTGGCTAGGTAGGCGAAAACGGGTCACTGTTTGCCAGGCGTTATAACATTGCCGAGGGAGCTCACTGATGCGATCAAGCATCCCCTCAGGATCGATCCGCTGCATTACCTCTAAATCATCAAGTTGCTTCATCATGCTCATAGTCCAATCAATTGCTGACCATACCGCAGGATATCTGAAAGCAAACTTGGACTGCCGGCCTCAGCATAAATACGCATAATTGGCTCCGTACCACTAAAGCGGATTAACAACCAGCTGCCATCCTCCAGGAAGAACTTAAAACCATCTATTGTTTGTACGTCGGTGACCGCCAGACCAGCTATCTTAGATAGATGGGCCTCCCGTAGATGGCGAAGAATGTTATCCCGCTTCTCGGCCGGAAACCCTGTATCTATGCGATCATAATAGCGTGGGCCAACCTTAGAAAAGAGATACTCCACTAGCTGGGACGGCGTGCAGCCAAGTTCAATCATCATATCCAGAATGTACAACCCCGCCAGGATACCGTCACGTTCTGGAATATGATCCTTAAAAGCGAATCCCCCGCTCTCCTCACCAGCAATAATCGCCTTTTCCTCCATCATCTTCAGACCGACATGCTTGAAGCCTACCGCAGTCTCGAAGACAGGCACACTGTACAACTCGCCCAGCCTGTTTATCATCGAGGTTGTATTGATCGATTTGACCAGTGCCCCCCTCCAGCCACGTATCTCCAAAACGTAGAGAGCAAGCAAGGCGAATGCCTGAAGCTGATTGACATATTGACCGTTCTCATCAACGACGCCGATACGGTCGGAATCACCATCGGTGGCCAGTCCAATGTGGGCCTTATGCTTTCGAACCGCCCTCATCAGTCCCGTAAGATTTCTGGCGATAGGCTCTGGAGACTCCAGGCCAGGAAATAGAGGATTACGTTCACCATTGATCTCAGTCACCACGGTCTTGCCGCCGCCAAGGATAGATTTGAAGCAGCCCATCCCAGCCCCATACATCGCATCGGCCACGATGTGAAATCCGGCCCCTCGCAATCGCTCCAGGTCCACTAAATTGGCGATATGGCTGAGATAAATAGGCTCAGGCGCAAAATAGGTTACGATACCATCCCGCAAAGCCTCATTCAGGGGTAGGCGTGGCACGTGGCCACTACTCTGTGCACGGTCGATCCGCTCCTCGAGCTCTGCGATGACTTGAGGCGAGGCTGAGCCTCCATATTCAGGCTTGTACTTCACGCCATTCCAAATTGGCGGATTATGACTGGAGGTTATAATAACCGCCCCGGCAGCCTCTTGTTGAACTACACTATAGGAGATGACCGGTGTCGGGGCAGTTCTCTCACACAGCAACGTTTTTATTCCATTGGCCGCGGTCACCTCGGCCACAGCGGCCGCGAAGTGCTCTGAAGCAAAACGAGTATCATAGCCAACGACAAGTGGTCCTGCACTCCTGCCACTATCCTTTAGGTAATCAGCCACACCCTGGGCACAAAAACGAACATTTTCAAAGGTATAGTCTTCCGCGAAAATAGCTCGCCATCCATCGGTACCAAATCTGATTTTGTTAATCATCCATCGACCTCTTCATATAGTAAGCTCGCCAACGGGTAGAAAATCGGCGCAAGATTCTGCCTCGCTTGCGGCAGGCCCATTCCTTACCTTACCAGCTTCTTGGACTATGGCTAAACCCTTTGGCGCCAGTAATCGAATAAATCACGAAGTGTTTGTTCAAAGGGGATTACCGGCACCCATCCTGTCTGATGCCGGAATTTTTTGCAGTCAGCCAGAAGAATCTTCACGTCAGATGGCCGCAGCCGCGAAGGATCCTGTCGGATCTCGATTTTGACCGACGTCATGCTCAAAAGGATATCCAGCATCTCCTTCACCGTGCGCGACACACCGGAACCAACATTGTAGACCTCACCCGGGATGCCCTTCTCTAGAGCCAGCCAATAAGCCCGCACTACATCACGCACATCACTCCAATCTCGTTGGCTGGTCAGATCACCAACATACAGCGCAGCGGGGTTACGCCCCTTCTCCATCTCAGCGATCTGCTTAGCAAAGCTGGAGGTAACGAAAACGTGTCCACGCCGTGGCCCGGTATGGTTGAATCCTCTCGTGACCACAGTGCGCAATCCGTAGCTCTTATGATACTGCCAGGCGAGCATCTCCTGGCACACCTTGCTTACCGCGTATGGGCTAAGGGGACGGAGCGGATTCGTTTCCTTCACCGGCACCTCGTTGGGGTAGACCAGACCATACTCCTCACTGCTACCAGCTACATGGATGAGAGGATCGATGCTCGCCTCCCGTACGGCCTCAAGAAGATTCACCTGTCCCACTATATTCAAGTGTAGTGTATCCGCAGGTGCATTCCAAGAGGCGGGCACATAACTCTGCGCCGCTAGATGGAAGATGCGATCCGGACGAAGTCCCCCTACCAGTCTTTTCAGGGAGAAGGCATCAGCTATATCTCCTTCAATCAAGTTAACGCTGTCCGGCCGGGAGTTCGTCTTCAGCATCCTCTCCAAGTCCTGAACGCTAGTAATATTCCCTCCTTGTCCAATTATGTTAAGCTTATTGTTCGCTGCCAGGTCAGATAGGTTCTCCATTCGACTGCGCCAACGATAGAGCCCATAGACCTCGATGCCCCCTAGCCCAAGGAGATACTCTGCCAGATGACTACCGGCCATACCCGTTATGCCGGTAATTAAGACCTTCATCCGTTCCTCCTAAAATGTAATCGTGTTCGATTCAATCGTCCGATTCGGCCAGATTTTGATGCCCTGCTCAATCTTGTTGCCCACACCGATGACACAGTTATCAGCGACAATAGCCCCGTGAGTGATCCAAGTATTATCTTCAATGGTACAGCTACGAGCAACTACACAACTTTTCATCATCACGTGGCTGCGGATTACCGTTTTCTCCCAAATTACGACATCCTCCACCACCGTATCTCGTCCAATATCACAGTAATCGCCAACGACTACCGGGCCAATGATGACGACGCCTGAGCCGATGGTCACATGGTTACCAAGCACGATTGGTCCGGTCAATTTGACTGAAGGATGGATCTGACAACCATCACCTACCCAGACGCCATCGTGCATCTGTTCGCCTGGCAACCTCTTACGAATACGTCCGGTTAACAGGTCGTGATGGACGGTGATATACTTTGCCGGGGTACCGATATCAATCCAGTAGGCATTCGAAGGGTAACCATATAAGGGATCATCCATTTGCAACAACACCGGAAACAGCCCGTGTTCAAACATATAATATACCTTCGGGGGCACATAGCGAAAAACCTCTGGTTCCACGATGTAGGTCCCAGCATTGATCAGGTTAGTCGTGACCCGATCCCAACTTGGCTTCTCGATAAAGCCTCGCACCTTGTTCTCCGCGTCAGTCTCGACCAAGCCATAAGCTGTTGGATCCTCAACCGGTGTTAAGGCGATAGTGACCCTGGCTTTCTTTTCCCGGTGAAAACGGTGCATAGCGGTCAGATCTAAATCAGTCAAAATATCACCGTTGAAAACGAAGAAGGTGTCATCCAGATAGGACTCAACGTTCTTTACACCTCCGGCTGTTCCCAAGGGCTTCTCTTCCACAACATAAGTGAGCTTCACGCCAAAGGCGCCTCCGTCGCCAAAATACTCCTGAATGACATCAGGCCGGTAGCACATACTAAGGATGATGTCTTTGATATTGTGTCGCTTCAGATAGCTGAGCACATGTTCCAGGAACGGACGATTAACTACCGGAAGCATGGGCTTCGGCAGGTTACAGGTGAGAGGTCTGAGCCTGGTCCCTTCCCCACCGACTAGGATCACCGCCTTCATCCAGCTCCCCCCTCAGGCCCTAAATTCGGCGGTTAGCCTGTTTCGCCAGTAATCTAGAAGCTCTTCTACGGTTTGTTCGATGGGAATCTCCGGACACCAGCCAGTTTGAGAACGAAATTTGCTCGCATCACAAACGACATCCAGCACGTCAGCCGGTCGCAGACGATCGGGATCAGCTTCAACCTGAAGGGGAACCCTACTTTTAGACAGGAACATATCCAATATCTCCCCCATACTCCAGGATCTACCATTACCCAGATTATATACTTCACCAGCTTTGCCCCGCAATAAAGCCAGCCAGTATCCCCTGACCATATCGCGCACGTCGGTGAAGTCGCGCCTGGTTTCTAGGTTACCCACTAAGATCGTTGGGCCACGAAGACCAAGCTCGGCCTCGGCGATCTGCTTGGCAAAGCTGCTAGTCACGAATTCCTCGCTCTGGCGTGGCCCGATGTGATTAAAGGGACGGACCCTCACTGCCTGCAGCTTATGACTAATAAAATATTGGTAGCCTAACATATCTTGAGCGATCTTACTTACTGCGTAAGGGTTGTTAGGCCGAAGAGCATTGTTTTCAGTAACAGGTAGCTCCGACGGGAAGATTAGTCCGTACTCCTCCCCAGAACCTACCACCAATATGCGGGGATCTATACCACAGCGAACAACAGATTCGAGGACATTCAGTTGTCCAATGATATTTGTAACTACTGTTTTGCCTGGATGTACCCAGGCTAGCGGCACTGCTGCTTGTCCGGCAAGGTGGAAGATATAATCAGGGCGCACCTCCTGCATGACATGCTGTACAAAGTCGAATTCAGCCACGTCGCCCTCATAAATAGTCAGGCGTTGACGTAGGTGAGCAAGGTTAGGGCTGGGGTGTCCAGCGTGTACAATACCACTTATCTCCAGCCCTGTGGTGGAGAGGAGATACTCAACTAAATAACTGCCAGCAAAGCCGGCTATCCCTGTAATCAGTGCTCTCGGCAAGGTTACCCCGCTTCGAAAATTGCCTTTTTGCCGAGATTATAGCCCAGCCTCCGCCCTAAGTAAAGCCGCCTTATCCACTATCTCCCAGGGAGCATCAATATCATCACGTCCGAAATGTCCATATACCGCCGTGGGTCGGTAGATTGGACGACGTAAGCGCAACGACTCAATGATCGCCGCTGGACGCAGATCGAAATGCTCGTGGATCAGATGCAGAATCGTCTTCTCCGGCGCCTTCGCTGTACCGAAGGTCTCGATCATGATTGAGACCGGTCGAGCAACCCCTATAGCGTAAGCCAACTGGATCTCGAACCTATCGGCCAGGCCGGCCGCAACTATGTTTTTGGCTACATAGCGAGCCGCATAAGCACCAGAGCGGTCGACTTTAGTGGGATCCTTGCCCGAGAAACAACCACCACCATGCCTGGCCATGCCGCCGTACGTATCCACAATGATCTTACGTCCTGTTAAGCCGGCGTCACCCATCGGCCCCCCAATCACAAAACGGCCTGTGGGATTAACGAAGTATCTAGTTTTTTCATCGAGCATATGAGGTGGTATCACAACCTTGATAACGTGCTCAATCACATCTCTTTCAATTACTTCATGGCTTACCACCGCATCATGCTGAGCAGCGACCACCACTGTGTCCACCCGATACGGCTTGCCATAGTGGTATTCAACCGTCACTTGTGATTTACCATCAGGCCGCAGGTAAGGCAGAGTTTTATCCTTGCGCACTTCGGCTAAACGCTTACACACCCGATGCGCTAGCGAGATAGGGAGGGGCATCAACTCCGGCGTTTCGCTGCAGGCGAAACCAATCATCATCCCCTGGTCGCCAGCCCCAATCGCATATGGATCATCTATGGCCATGTCGCCTGTTCTCGCCTCGAAGGACTTATCTACACCAATCTTGATATCTGGCGATTGCTCTTTGATCGAGACGACCACCCCACAAGTCTCGTCATCAAAGCCATATTTGGCCCTGGTGTAACCGACGCTACGCACCGTTTCCCTGATGATCTTTTGTATATCCACGTAACAATCAGTCGTGATCTCACCCATCACTACCACCAGACCTGTCGTGGCCGCTGTCTCACAGGCCACACGGGCCAGCGGATCTTCGGCAATGATAGCATCCAAAATAGCATCCGAAATCTGATCACAAAGCTTGTCCGGATGGCCCTCTGTTACCGACTCCGAAGTGAAGAGCAATTTTGCCGATGTCATAAAAGAACTACCGTTGCCACACACTTGAAACCCTCCCTCTAGCATTTAATTAGATTCAAGGATGCCTCCTTGTAACCGAAACCCAAGCCATAACTTCAACTTAGCCCTTACCTATGTTCCAGCCTCCCAAGAGGCGAGATACTCTCTCTGTGCCGCAGTCAATTCGTCTATCTGCACGCCCATCGAGTGCAACTTCAGCCGGGCGATCTCAAGGTCGATCTCCCTTGGTACTAGATAAACTCGCCTCTCTAGTTTCTGGGCATGCTTCACCAGATACTCAACCGCTACAGCTTGATTAGCGAAGCTCATATCCATAACAGCGGCCGGATGGCCCTCAGCCACGGATATATTGACTAGGCGCCCCTCAGCCAAAAGGTAAACGCATCGGCCATCGCCGTAAACATATTCATCGATGAAATCACGCACACGGCGTTTCTTCACAGCTAACCGCTCGAGAGCTGGAATGTTGATCTCATCATTGAAATGTCCAGAGTTGGCCAGGATAGTCCCATTCTTCAAGGACCTCAAGTGCTCCTCATCAATAATGTTTACATTGCCAGTGGTGGTCACAAAGATATCCCCGATTTTGGCGGCCTCTGCCATGGGCATCACGCGATAGCCGTCCATAAGCGCCTCCAGGGCCCGCACTGGATCTACCTCTGTCACAATCACATTAGCGCCCATCCCTCGCGCCCGCATAGCCACACCGCGTCCACACCAACCATAGCCGCATACCACAAAATTTTTGCCGGCCAAGAGGATATTCGTCGCCCGCAGGATGCCATCGATGGTACTCTGCCCTGTTCCATAACGGTTATCGAAGAGATGTTTTGTATTGGACTCGTTTACAGCGACGATCGGATATTTCAGGACACCCTCCCTTTCCATATTCCGCAGGCGAATAACCCCTGTCGTCGTCTCCTCCGTACCACCGATGACCTTCGTCACCATTCCACTCGTATCTTTATGCAACGTAGAAACTAAATCAGCACCATCATCCATAGTGATATCTGGTCCGTGAGTGAGAGCAACCTCGATATGCCTGTAGTAGGTTTCGCTATCCTCACCCTTAATGGCGAAGACTGCTATTCCATAATCTGCCACTAACGAGGCAGCTACATCGTCCTGCGTAGAAAGAGGGTTGCTGGCACAAAGAGCTAACTCAGCCCCCCCTTCTTTAAGAGTAAGAGCAAGGTTAGCCGTCTCACTAGTGATGTGCAGGCAAGCAGAGATGCGTTTAGACTTTAATGGCTTCTCCCTTCCAAATCGCTCCCGAATAAGCCGCAGAACAGGCATCTGGGCCTCAGCCCATTCGATCCGCAACTTCCCTTTAGGTGCCAAGGAAAGGTCCTTTACCTCATACCGAAGGCTCACATTGGTTGACATTTGCTTGATCTCCTTCCTAAGATTAAATCTGGGCAAAATAGGTGATCTGCCTGATCTCGTCATAGCGCTTGGCTATCTGCTGCTGGTTTAAGGAGGCCAATCTTCGCACCCCAAAATCCTCCACCGTATAAGAGGCAACAATGCTGCCGTGAATAACGGCTCGTTTGATCGCCTCCGGAGTTATTTCCTGCTGAGTGCTCAAATAGCCAAGTAAGCCACCAGCAAAACTGTCTCCGGCGCCGGTAGGGTCTAGAACTTGCTCTACAGGATAGGCAGGGGCTACGAAATAGACCGAATCACCGAACAGTGCACAGCCATGCTCTCCCTTCTTGATTATCACTGCCTTGGGACCCAAACGCAAAATATACCTTGCGGCAGCGATCACGTTGTAAGCACCACTGTACTGCCTCACCTCCGCCTCATTCATTAACACGATATCCACTGCTTCTATCACCGTGGTCAAGTCCGCTCGCTTGCGCTCGATCCAGAAGTTCATCGTATCCATCACCGTGAGCCGCGCCCCTTTGATCTGACGCAAGACCTCCAGCTGCAAAACGGGATCGATATTGGCCAGGAAAACGAAGTCGGATCCTCGATAGTCTTCTGGCAATATGGGATGAAAGTCAGCAAAAACGTTCAGCTGTGTATCCAGTGTTTGAGCGATATCCAAGGGAAAGTCATAGCGAGCAGCCCAGCGAAATGTCTTACCGGGCCGGAGTTGTAACCCTTTCAAATCCACCCTTCGCTGACCAAGCAGGTCTAGGTACCCCTGCGGAAAATCAGTTCCAACGACGCCTACCAGGTTTACATTGGTGTAAAGGCTGGCCGCCAAAGCAAAATATGAGGCTGCACCTCCGAGAGCTCCATCTACTTTACCAAATGGTGTCTCCACATCATCCAGGGCTATCGAACCAATCACAAGGACGCTCATGCTATGCCTCCGTCTTGACTACTTCAGGCCATGCCCTTGTCTTAGCTCGACCACCCGCCTCAGACCCTCCTCATAGGGAGGGCGTACAATGCCATTCTCGGTAATGATTCCAGCCAGATAACGGGCAGGAGTAACATCGAAGGCCGGATTGGCGGCGCGAACGCCTTCGGGAGCAATGCGCACTCCCCGAATGGAGACTACTTCATCAGGGCTACGTTCCTCAATGGGGATCCCTTCACCCGAGGCGAGAGATAAATCTATCGTAGAGGTCGGGGCAGCAGTGTAGAAGGGAACTCCATGCTCTTTGGCCAATACGGCCACCGTGTAAGTGCCGATCTTATTCGCGAAGTCACCATTAGCGGCGATGCGGTCGGCCCCAACGATAGCCAGGTTGATCTGCCCCTTCCGCATGAAGTATCCAGCCATATTGTCCGTGATCAAGGTCATAGGAATCCCATCCTGCGTAAGTTCCCAAGCCGTCAGCCGCGCCCCTTGTAACAATGGCCGGGTTTCATCAACAAATATGTGAATCCTCTTACCCTGTCCCCAGGCCGTTCGAATTACACCGAGGGCAGTTCCGTAATGAACCGTCGCTAGCGAGCCGGTATTACAGTGGGTGAGAATGTTGGCGCCGTCCTTGATCAGCTCCGCCCCAAAAGAGGCCAATCTTCTATTAGCCAGTTCGTCCTCCTCGGCCATTCGCTGCGCCTCAACAAGGAGAGCCCTTTTGATCTCTTCGTTATCACCCCGACTACGGGCAGCAACGCTGAGCATGCGCTCAAGGGCCCAGGATAGATTCACCGCCGTTGGGCGGGTCTGCTGCAGGTAGTCCGCAATTTTGCGTAGCTCCCTGAGAAAGGCTTCCCTTGTCTGGGCTTTAATCTCTAAAGCTCCCAAGACCACTCCATAAGCAGCAGTCACCCCGATTGCTGGTGCACCACGCACGCGCATCTCTCTTATAGCCAAGGCAACATCCTGATAAGTCCGACATTCCAGGATAACGGTCTCCAGAGGTAATCTCTGTTGATCAATGAGGCGAAGTACACCGTCATTCCATTCTAATGTTCGCAAGGTATCCCTCCACCATGTTAAAATTTCCTCTCCTAAGGTTTCAGTACAAAAAACTTCTCTCCGATGAGAGAAGTTACAAGAAATCTCCTGCATCTCTCATCTTTCAGAACGCAACGCGTCCTGTCGGAATTGGCACCAAACCTAGTCAAGGGTATCCCCTCTGGTTAGGACTTGCCTCTCACCCCCTAGGCCGGTTGCCGGGCTTCACTGGGCCAGTCCCTCCACCTCTCTGGATAAGAGCGTAGCGAGATATTCAATTGTCAGGTGGGATTATAGCATAGGCATTTCCCGTGTGTAAATATATGTACTCGTTCGCTACCTCCGTGACACCACCTCCTTTCTGCCGTGATGTTGGTTCCAGGCATCGAGGAACTCCTTGGGCGTGAGGTAGTCCAGGGCCTGGTGGGGCCAGATGGTGTTGTACGCCTTCTCCCAAGCCCGTAGCTCGGCCCCCAGGGCGGCAACGGTGGGATCGGCAGTGCTGCATTCGTAGAACTCCTCCGTGTGGGTGCGCTGCGCTCGCTCCACCTGTCCATTC